>JBMCLC010000364.1:0-3120 GCA_048614715.1 Oceanidesulfovibrio sp. | reverse complement strand
GGAATTGAAGCGCATTGGCAATTGAAGAATCCGATACATGTGGTACGTTATGATTGAAAATCGTGATATGCTTTTGTTCGATCACAATCAGCAGTAAGGAGTACCACGTGAACAAGAACGACCTGAAAAAAACCCTTGCCGGCCTGTGCATCGCGGGACTGCTCGCGGGATCGGGCGCCACGCTGGCAAAGGCGGCCGGCGGCTCCAGCGGTTGAGGCAGCAGCGGAGGTGCGGTCGGCACCTCGGATTCCAATTCCACCAATTCCACGAACGCCACTGAAGAAAACGGCGACCAGAAAAAGCCCGCCAAGAGCGGCTGAGGCTAGTCATTTCGCGGCGCCGTGCGCGCCGCGCCATTGCATGCGCGCCGGGGGCGAGTTCGCCTTCGGCGTGCTTTTCGTTGTAGGATGCGATCCATGGACAATCCCGAATCGAACCGAGCGCGCATATTCCCCGCCACACGCCGGGTGCTGGGCGCCCCGGTCTGGACATGCCTTGAAAAAGTCATGGCCCGACAGGGTCTGGATTACGAAAACCTTCCCGAGTTGATCTCCGAAATTGCACCGGCCGCGCCGGCCTGGGCGCAGGAACTGGCCATGGTGGAGCTGGCCCGGGAGCTGGTCCGTCTGGCCGCGCAAGAGGGCGCTGCCGATGTCGAGGCCATGGCGGTCAATCCGGCGTTGCAGCTCCTGCCGGTGTGCTGGCGCGGTCTGCCCGGGGTGGTCCGGGGCGCGAACGAAGCGCCGCGCCGGGAAAACGCCCACATCCTGGTCTGGTCGCCGCCCGGTGTGCATGATTGCGAGGGCGGCGCAGCCGTGCGCGTGGCCGAGGCCTCCGGCGAGGACCTACTGGCGCTGAAGATAGTGGCCGAGGACATGCCGCTGGAAGCTGTGGCCCGGGAGGCCCAGGTAACAACGGCCGTTCTGAGGCAGGTGCTGCGACGCACCGCGGACAGGGGTTTGCTGCTCGCGCCGCCGTCGCTCCTGGTTCGGGACGCATCGAGCCATCCGCGGCCCCAGCCGGTTTCCCCAGATTCACGCAGTTCACGCGTGCCCGCCGATGTGTTCGCCAGCGAGTATTTCACCCTGCAGTGGCACATCACCCAGCGGTGCGACCTGCACTGCAAGCACTGTTACGACCGCTCCGAGCGCGAGGACGTGGACCTGGGCCGGGGGCTGGGCCTGCTCGACGAGCTGGCCCGGTTCTGCGAGGAGCGGCGCGTGCAGGGCCAGGCCACCTTTACCGGCGGCAATCCCATTCTACATCCGCATTTTCTGGAGCTCTACGCCGCGGCGGCCGAGCGCGGACTGTCCGTGGCGCTGCTCGCCAACCCCTGCGGCGAGAACATGCTGGACGCCATGCTGGACATCGCCGCGCCGTCCTACTTCCAGGTCAGTCTCGAGGGGCTGGAGGAGCACAACGACGCCATTCGCGGCCCCGGCCATTTCCGGCGCACCATGGCTTTTCTCGATCTCCTGGCCGAGCGGGGCGTGCCCTCCCAGGTCATGCTCACTCTCACGCGCGGCAACCAGGGCCAGGTCATCCCGCTGGCGCGGGCCCTGGAAGGGCGGGTCGGCACCTTCACCTTCAACCGTCTGGCTCCGGTGGGCGAGGGCGCGGCCCTGGCCTGCGCGAACACTGCCGGATTTTCCGACTTCCTGCGCGAATACCTCGCCGCCGCCGAGGGGATGGACCACATCGGCCTCAAGGACAACCTGTTCAACGCCCTGCCGGACATGGGACAGGTTCTCCACGGCGGCTGCACCGGCCACGGCTGCGGCGCCGCATTCAACTTCTTCGCCGTACTCAGCGATGGTGCGGCCCATGCCTGCCGCAAGATGGCCTCGCCCATCGGCAATGTGTACGAGCAGGGGCTGGCCGGCGTGTACGACGGAGATCCTGCGGCGGCGTATCGCCGCGGCAGCACGGCCTGCGCCGGTTGCGACATCCGCGCGGTGTGCGGCGGGTGCATGGCCGTGGTCAAGGGGCTGGGACAGGACCCCTTCACGGAGCGCGATCCCTACTGCTTCTATGGAGCGGCGCCGTCCATGAAATAAGCCTGCGTCCAGCGCGCGGGCAGAAGGCCGTCACCTCGACATGCGGTCTTGCGGAAACGCGCGTCAGCGATAGGGCATGGGGGCGGGGACGATCAGGAGGATACGTCGTCCAGCGGACGCCAGATGCGGATGATGCGCTTGATGAGGCGGGCAGTGAAGGTGGCGGATTTGCGCAGCCGGCGGCGCCGCAATGAAGGCGGGGGCAACTCGCCGTATCCCGAGTCCGAGACCGTGCGCAGGGTGTTCAGGGTCTCGCGGCAGTACATGCATTCCGCGATGTGCGCTTCGAGCTTCCGGCGTTCTTCCTCGTCGAGCTCGTTCGCTTCGTAGCGCAGCAAATCATCCAAAGGGCAAGACATCAACGAATCCTCATGGCACGCGTGTGGTTTTGCGTATCGCGTCGTGCATAGTAGTGCCCGCACGTCGTGGCAATGGAAAGGCGCACGGGCGTCGGCGCTGCGTTGCTGGGAGTCCGCAACAGGGAAACATGGCCGATGCTCCAACACTCCATCCCCTGAAAGCGGACCGCATGTCCCGGCCAGTCATCGTGTGGCAACAGCACGGGCGCTTCGTCTGATTGTACGGACGTCCGCGCACAGACGCGTACAATACCGTCCCGGGCCGTATAGCCGGAGGAGGCGTTGTTCGTCCATAGGATTCAATCGCGCGCCGCGCCAAGGCGCACAAGATGACGGAGCAATATGGCATCGGAGCTTCCTGGTGTCATTTCTGGCACGATGCAATTTGTAGCAGGACGCCGGCAGGGAGGGAAGGGGGAAGATTGGGTCGAGCGAGCGGCACACGGCAAAGATGGGCCGCCGCATCCCCGAAACCAGGAGGGCCTGGAGGCGGGGTCTGCTACGACGCATCCTCCGTGAAACCCTCCGGCACTACCCGCCCCAGCCGCCGCACCATCGTGATCAGCGCCCAGAGAAAGAGCAGCGGGAAGAGCACCGAGTTGAGCACGAAGACCACGATGAGGTGGTTCACGATGCTGTCCATGGCCGTGTCGAGCATGGAGCGCAGGGATTCGATACGGCCGCGCAGGTCCATGGTTCCGTCC
>JBMCLC010000363.1:0-3124 GCA_048614715.1 Oceanidesulfovibrio sp. | reverse complement strand
TCGTGGCTCTTACCGCCCATGCCATGGACAGCGAGCGTAAACGCTGCCTGGACGCCGGGTGCGAGGCCTTCATGGCCAAGCCTGTGCGCAAGGGCGAGCTGTTGGCGATCATCGCCCGGTTCGCGCCCGAAGCACCAGCCGCAGAGCCGGCGCCGCCGCCCGAGAGCCGCACCGTTCGTGTGCCGGCCAGTCTGGAGGACCTCATTCCACAGTATCTGGAATCGCTGCGCAAGGACATCGCCGAAATGCGCGAGGCGCTGTCCGCCGGGGATCTTGAAAGCGTGCGGCGTCTCGGCCACAGCCAGAAAGGAAGCGCCCCTTCATACGGCTTCGACCATGTAGCAAAACTCGGAATCCTCATCCAGGACGCCGCGGCGGGCAACCTCCCGGATGAGGCGGCGCGGTTAATCGACGATCTGGAAAATCACATTCGGAACGTGCGCATTGTGCAGGCGAATGGAGAGCCCTTCACAGAAGCTCGGGGGTCCAGCCCATGCGCTTGAGTTCTTCCATGTGCTTGTGGCGAAACCGCAACACCTGCTGGGTCAACTGCTTGACATTGAATGGTTTCACCAGGAATCCCTGGATGTTGTAACGCAGGCATTCCTTCACAATCTCCTCCCTGCTGTGCGAGGAGGCAATGACGATGGTGGTGGCGATGTCGGACCGGATGTTGCGCATTTCCTTGAGGAAGTCGATGCCGCTCATGCCCGGCAGCTCCAGATCGAGGATAATGATCTCCGGCGAATTGGATTCGAGATAGGTTATGGCCTCGTCGGCGCTTTTCGCTATGCGCACCTCGAACAAATCCTCGTCCAGAAACTGCTCGTACAGGGCGGATATCTTGGAGTCGTCCTCCACGATGAGCACGCCGGGCGGGATTTCCGCCGCTTCGTCTCCGCCGCGTGGAGTCTCCAGACTTTCCAGGATCGTGTCGTTCAGACTGCCCAGGTCAAAGGGCTTGGTGAGATATCCCTGGATGTAGAGATGCTTGAACCGCGCGCTGACTGCATCCTTGCTGCTGGCGGAGGCGATGATCACGCACGTGTTCTGGTCGCTCCGTGCTGTCCGGATTTCCCGCAAAACATCCAGGCCGGACATGTCCGGCAGGTTGATGTCGAGAATGACGATGTCGGGTTTGAGTATCTCGTGCGCCTCAAGAGCCCGCCGGCCGCTGGTGACGATGGTGACATCGAACAATTCCTCCGACAGGAATTTCCTGTAGAGAGCAGAGACCTTCTGGTCGTCCTCGACTATGAGCAGGGATTTTTTTTTAGGCACTCGCAATCACTCGAATTCCATCCGGAACCAGGGCGTCCGGCGCGGTTTGTCGCAGCAACAATTCTAGCAAATGCGCCGATGGAAAGAAAGGATTGCCGCAGGCCTTCGACTCGCGAAAACTCGGAACCGCATTCAGCGGCGGCGTTGCCCCATGGCCTGGCCGAAGCAATGGAACCACACGGCCGCTTTTCCCCAGGCCGGAATGATGCTACCAGAGCGAATCGCTAATTGTTCACCTGCGCATTGTGGAGGATTAAATGGCAATGACCATACGTATGCGGCTGCTCCTGCTCGGAATCGGCGTCGTGCTTGCGCTTTCCGTGCTCGCAGGCATCAATTACATCAATGGTCGTTCCGTCGCATCGACATTGGAGAAGAACGAACTCAGCCTGGAGGAGAGCGCACTGGCGCAACAGATGCGCGAACAGTCCCGGAGCCTCAACCTTCTCGCCATGAGCGCCATCGTGAACAGGAATGGGGGTGTCGGCGATGAGTTGACAGCCCGGATGCAGGCCGAGTCTGAAAGCTTGCTGCGTCTGTACCCCGACCTGCAGCAGGCGGTAACCGACCCCCAGCTTCAGGACGCCGTGGAGGCCCTCGGTCCGGAGCTGAGAACTTTCAGCGACCTCGCCTTGAAGGACCTTGTCGAGCTCATCAACGAAAGCGTCGGGGTGCTCAAGCGGATGGAGGCGGAGTTCGAGGCGCTCGACGAACGCATGGACTCCATCAGCATGCAGGTTCGCGCCTACCTCCAGATTCTGGAGCAGGCCTATGCCGAGCGCCGCGAAAAGGCCGCACTCCCGGGAATATGGGAACGCTACGACACCGCCGTGCGGATTACCCGTGAAGCACAGCTCGACAACGTCAAGACGATGCTTGTTGCCATGGAGGTGCTCAACGACAGGCAGACCGGCGAAGTCACCGTGGAACGCGCCCAGGAAATTCAGGACTACGGGGAATTCCTTCTGGCGAACATAGAGCAGGTGGGAACGTACGCGCGATCCAAAGAGGAGATGAACGCCGCCGCCAGCATCGCGGAGCTCGTGCCGCAGTTGCTGCATCTCATTTCCGTGGAGCTGCCCTCCATGATCCGAAGCTCCCATACCGAACGCCTGGCCATCCAGGATGCCTTCGCCGGACTGATCGACGCATTGGAAGAGCAGGGAAACACCGTCATCACGTACCTCGACACCATCGTGGCCGGAGCCAAAACCCATCTGAAGCAATCCAGCGCCGCCCTGGAGAGGCAGGTGCTCAGCTCCGGAAACATCGGCGTGACCATTTTCTTCATCGTGGTGGCCATCGTGGCCGTGGCCATGTACCTCATCGTCCGCTCCATTCTCGTTCCCCTCGGCCGCACCGTGGATTTTGCCGACGCAGTGGCTTCCGGCGACCTCGACCGTGAACTCAGGGTCCGCGGCAAGGATGAGTTCGGGCGGCTTGCCGAGACTCTGCGCGTCATGGTCGGCACGCTCAAGGAGATGATCCGCCAATCCGAGTCCGAGAAAGACACAGCCCGAGAGCAGTCCGAGCGCGCCCGCGAAGCCATGGAGGAAGCCCGAACCGCCCAGGAGCAGGCCGAAACGGCCAGGCGCCAGGGAATGCTCGAGGCGGCGGAACGACTCGACGCCATTGTGCAGAGCCTGACCTCCTCAGCCAGGGAGCTGTCCGGCCAGATTGAGGACGCCAGCCAAGGCTCAGCCAGGCAGAGCGAACGCGCCAGCGAAACCGCCACCGCCATGGAGGAGATGAACGCCACCGTGCTGGAGGTTGCGCGCAACGCTTCCGAGGCCGCACAGAGCGCGGACTCGGCCAAATCCAACGCCGAAAACGGTGAACGCAT
>JBMCLC010000362.1:0-3128 GCA_048614715.1 Oceanidesulfovibrio sp. | reverse complement strand
CAGCAAGGCCAGGGCGAGCCCGAGCGCCATGCCGGACCAGACGCCCATGCGTGGTTCGCACAACGGGGTGACGATAACGGCCGCCACGGCCAGGGCAAGGCCGATGTAGCCGGCCCGGTGCTGGCCGATCATCGCCGGCACGGTACGCTTGTTCGCCATGGCGTCGGCCGGCGCGTCCGGCAGGGCCGTGGCGATGGCGTTGGCCGTGTGCAGAATGATGAACGGCGCCAGCAGCAGCCAGGGAAAATGGGCGAGGCTGCCGGTCAGTCCGTAGAACCCGATGACCGGTAGCAGGCCGCCGCAGCCCAGACCCTGCAGCAATTCGCCGCCGCCACGGTAGTTGAGCCGTACGGGCGGGGCGCTGTACGCCGCGAGAAGCGCCAGTCCCGCCGCGAACAGCGGGACCATGAGCGGCCGGCCGGCAAGGCTCATGATGATTCCCAGCAGCAGAACGAGACCGGCGGTGAACAAACCGGCGCGCAGCAACTGGCGCGGCATGAGTTCCTCGTCCTGCAGGACCCGCGAGCCGCCGGAAAAAGGAGTTGGCGCACGGTTCATGCCGTCAGCATCGAAGTCGAAGTAATCATTGAGAAAGACAATGGATGCCTGCTGCAGCAAGCCGTAGAGCATTGTCAGGAAGAACAGCGGCCAGGACCACACGCCATGGGCCTGCAGCGCCAGAGCCTGGCCCATGAGCAGGGGGAAAAAAAGGTTGATCAGCGACAACGGCCGCGCCGCCTTGACCCAGACGCGCACCGGTTTCATGAAGAGTTCTCCGGGAAGATGCGGCGCACCACGCCTTCCTCGCCGTTCACGAGAAGCATTTCGCCATCCGCGAATATCTCCGTGGCATCGGCCACGCCAGTGACGCACGGCAGGCCGTATTCACGGGCGATGATTGCGCCGTGCACGAGCATGCCGCCCCGCCGCTCCACGATGGCCGCGGCCAAGGGCACGGCGAATGTCATCATGGGGTCCACGGAATCGCACACGAGCACCTCGCCGTTGCGCAAGCCATGGATGTCCTCGCGGGAGCGCACGATGCGCGCCGGTCCGCGGGCTATGCCGGGTCCGGCGCCCTGGCCCCGGACCTCGGCTACCCTGGGCCGGGCAGGGCCGTACCCGGCCTCGCAGCGCGGGCACTCGGGCACGAAGGAGGAATCGCGCAGGCTCCGCGCCGTGTTCTCGGGGGATAGCCCGCGCGCATCCTCGCCCAGCCTGGGCGCGAGCCGCTTCCGGCCTTCCTCCACCGCATCGAGAAGCGCCGCTTCCACCCGGCCGAGGGCCAGATTGTCGTCGTCGCGCATCCGGTGCGCGGCCCGGGCCAGGGCCAGCAGCTCCCTGCCGAACCCGCGTTCAGCCTCGGGAAAGCTTTCCAGGAACACGCGCTCGGAGGCGTCGGCGGATCGTTTGCGAGGTTCGCGTCTGGGCCTCTTTGCCAGCTCGTGGACAAGGTCGAGCACGGCGGCTTCGCCCTGGCCGCACCAGGCGGTGTGGCAAGTCAACGCGCCGTAGGACTGGAGAAAAGCGCTGAACATTGAGGCGAAGAGGGACTCCTCCGGCATTTCGCCGCGGCCTGCGGCGCTGTGCAGCTCCGGGTTCGCGCGCAGGATGTCCGCCATGTCCTCGAGCCGTTCGTTGCGGGCAACGCCTTCGAGTCGTTCGCCCACAAGCAGGTCGCGAAAAGCGAAGGGATCGTCCGGCGCCACCCGGTCGTTGTAGGCCTGCCCCAGCAGCCGTACTGCATGGGCCAGGGGCACGCATTCCTCGTAGTAACGGACACGCCAGCCGCGATATGTTTCGAGCCGGAGCTCAATCTCGTCCGCCAGGGTCCGGTCGTCCAGAAAAGTGGACTCGGTGGCGCGCAGCCGCCTGGCGTCCGCTTCCATGGCCGGAATGATTTCTTCCTCCACACGCCTGCGCAGCTCCTTGAGCTGGTCAAAGCTGCGATAGAGGCTCATCTCCCATGGCCGGCGGTCCGAACGCTCCCATGGTTTAGCCTCTGCATCAACGTCTGCGTTGGGCAAGGAGGTGATCGGACGCGCCTGGAGCAACACGGCGGCTGAGTCCCTGGGAAGCGCCCATTCGATGTCCAAGGCCGTGCCCAAGACATCCTCGGCGCGCAGGGCAAGAGCGCTGATGTCCAGAATATTGGACTCGGAAAGAGCGGTTTTCGCCCCGGAGGAATCGAGTACTGCGCGACTCTCCCGATCCACTGTCCAGCGTGCCGGCTCCACCGCACCGGATACGAGATCGATGCCCGGACCGTCGTGCGCTTCCACCACGAGCCGGCGCTCGTCCATGGGGCTTCTCGTGAAGCATATGCCCGAGGCGCGGGCGTCGACCATGGGTTGGATGAGACCGGCCATGCCGCTCAGTGATGGATCGAGCCCGAGTTCGCTGCGATAGAGCAGGGCGCGGTCCGACCAGAGCGAGGCGAACAGCAGGGGCAGGTGGTCCACCACGGCCTTGGCGTCCTCCAGATCGAGAAAGGAGTCGTGGAGTCCGGCAAAGGAGTGGCTGGGCGAGTCCTCGGACGAGGCTGAAGAGCGCAGGGCAAGCGGCATTGTGAGGGAATGCGCCGCTATCGCGTGCAGGACGGCCGTTCGGACAGGCGCGGGCACGGCCGCACGGCGGAATAGGTTGCGGATTTCCAGGCTCGCATCCCAGACAGCCTCCCAGCGCATGGCGCGGAAGTCCCTGCCCGAGACGAGGCGGTCCAGGACCGTGTCCAACCCGGAGGAATCCAGAAAGTGTCGGTAAGCCGCCGTTGTGACCACAAGACCGGCGACCACGGGCAGCCCGGCTGCGCCGAGCCGCGCTATGCCGGCAGCCTTGCCGCCCGCCGTGGCCGGATTCCGGGCGGAGTCGACCTGGGTGGCTATGACGTAGAGCGTATCCGGTTCGGCCATGGGAACAGATAGATGCGGCAGTGTCTGGTGGGTTCAGGAGGCGGATTGCATAAGAAACGTGTCGCCGGGCCGGATTTCCGGCGACGATACACGCAAGGTTCCGCCCGGTCCCTCTCCCAGAAGTACGACCTTGAGCTCGCTGCTGTCCTCGCGCGTGACCCAGTGCTCCTCGTACCTGTAGACGACGGCCTGGCGCGGCAGAAGCACGGTGTCGCG
>JBMCLC010000361.1:0-3131 GCA_048614715.1 Oceanidesulfovibrio sp. | reverse complement strand
GCCTGTTCGAATGCTGCCCCTGTCACTTATGCGGAGTTAAGGGGATAGCCACATTAAGTAAACACACCACCGCCTCGCGCGCGATACATTGCACGGGCATTGCTTCACGCGACCACGGCGGTTGAGGGACGGTTCCTCAACCGCCGTGGTTCGTTTGCGCCGTCAATGTTCGAGTCGTTGCCCCATCACGCACGCTGTCCGGCCACGATCAGGCCGCGTTCACCCGGGCCGGCCGGCGCTGTGCGGATGTTGTGGAAACCCACGTTGAGCAGCGGCCCCTCCAGCTGCTCCCGCGCGATGTAATGTGTGGCATACCCGGCCATGCGCGTGACGAACTGCAGGCCATATCTGGACCGTTCCGATACGCCGCCACCCGGATTCATGTGCTGGGCCACGAACCAGCCGCCGGGGCGGAGAGCCGCATGGACCGTGGCCAGGAACTGCTCGAGCTCTTCCATGAACGCGTAGAGCACGTGGGAGGCCAGGGCGAGGTCGTAGGCGTCCACGGGCAGCGTGTCTTTGCGCAGGTCGCACCCGAAGGCCGACATCCGGTCCGAATAGCCGCACTCGTCGATGCGCCGCGTGCATTCGGCGGCCACGTGTGGCAGATCGACCAACTCGGCCCGCAGCTCGCGATTGCGGTCGAGAAGCGCCATGGAAAAGGCGCCGTGGTTGCCCCCGATGTCGCACATGGTGCGCATGCGGGAGAAACCCGGCAGGGCGCTGACGAACTCGACCGTGTCCTGCAGGACGCCGAGGCGGGCGTAATGCTCGGTGCCGTCCATGGCGCACCGCGTGGCCCAGGAATCGTCACTGGCCTGCCGCGAGTTCGCGTGTCCGCGCAACAGATCCTGGAATTGCGAGGTGATGGACCTGTGGAACTCCGCCTGAAGCTCCATGGCCTTTCCCATGAAGAACGGTGCGTCACGCACGAGATATTCCGAGGCCGTGCATGTGTTGCTGTAGCCTTCCGGAAGCTTTTGGACCAGGCCGTGGGCCGCGAGCAGATCGAGCAGGGCTTCAGTCTGGGGCTCCTGGAATCCGAAAATGAGCGCGAGATCGAGCGCGGGCACCGGCCCTGACTCCAGAGCGTCGAACAGACCGATACTCGTGCTGAGGATAAGTGCGTGGCTGGCAAGGGAGTGCATCATCAAGTCGTCGATGGCATTGTAGTCGCTGGATGGCTTATCCATTGTGTGCTCCTGCTCCATGTGGTTTCCGCCGGCAGATCGGGCGCAGCATATCCGCTCTTTCAGCGGCGGGTATCTATGCCCTACCTGTGATGAAAATGATAACCAATGTCAACCACAAGATAGATGCATGGCATATAGAGAACGCCACGCGTGGAACTGCTGCTGCGGCGAAGTTCGCTCGGCATGCTCCGACCCACAGGGGTCATCCGGAACAGCGGCGGCGGGGCAACGACCACCGCCGCCTCCGACTCATCCTGTCGAAATGTCGGGCGCGGCGAGGGTCATGTCCAGCTCCAGGGAGAAGGACGCCTTGCGCTCAGGCCCCTGGCTATTATGTCGTGTGTCCGCTGTGGCGCCATTCCGCGGTACATGGCGCGGTTGCTCGCAGCCAGGGCGATTTGCTAGCCGCCGGGAAAAGGCGTGGCGGTGTTGTGGGTGGCGGGGACCAGGAATGGTGAGGCGGGAAGTGACAATACCCACCGCAGCCGCAGCATGCGCCTACGCGGGTTGACTCTTCCCACCATGCTGGAAAAGGGTCAACCGTCCGTGCGCGACTTCCTGCCGTCCGCGCACATGTGCAGCCAGCGTTCAGCCACCCGGCGGCAGAAGGCCTGCGAATCTGCCAGCAGCAGCGGCAGTTCGGCCTCCAGGGTCTCGAAGAACGAGTTGTCGTACATCGTGAGGTATTTGTTATAGTTGCCCATGTCGCCGCCGCGAAAGAGCATGAGCCAGTTGTCCATGATCGTGGAGTCCACCTCGAAGTGGAACTGGAAGCCGTAGGACGCGTAGCCGACGCGGAAGGCCTGGTTCTCGCAGAACTCGCTCGACGCCAGGACCGTGGCTTCTTCGGGAGGTACGAAGCTGTCCTCGTGGAACTCCATGAGGCGCGGCAGCGGACCGCCCATGACAGGATCGCTTCTGCCCGCTTCGGTAAGGGCGAGTTCCGTGAACCCGAACTCAAGGGTGCCGCACGTGTTGTACTCGCCGCCCCAGGCGCGCGAAAGGAGCTGGCAACCCAGACAGACGCCGGCCACGGGTTTTCGCCGCGCGTCGAAGCCGCGCATGAGACGCATGAGCGGCGCAAAATATGCGTTGTTCGCATCGTCGAATGCGTTCTGCGGGCCCCCCAGGATCACGAGCCCGTCGTAGCCGTCCGGAGAATCCGGCAAGGCCTCGCCGGCAAAGGGCATGCGCACGTCCAGGAAGGCGCCCAGGCGCGCGAGCTCTCTGCCAAAGGCGGCCGGCGTGGTACGCTCATGGTTCTGGACCACGAGGAGACGCAGGCCGGTGAGTTCGTTCTCGGGGCAGCGCTCCACGGACACCGTGGTTTCGTAGTAGGGCGCGCCCATGCCCACGGTGCTGGAGATATCCCTGGTCAACAGGTTCAGGCCGTGGCCCGCCTTGATCCAGCCGCCGCGCTCCGCCGCGACCACATCCCTCCGCATGCCCAGTTCCGTGCGGAGTAGGGCCTTGACCGCGCCGTGCCGGCTGCGGAGCTGCACAACGGTGCCGTCTTCCAGACCTCGGCGGGCCGCTTCATCCAAATGCAGCCGCACCACGGGCAGGGGTTCGTGCTCGGCCATGGTCCGCTCGGAGCAGATATAGGCGTGCGGCGCGCAGGTGATGAGCCTGTATGGATGCTCGTCTGTGGCGCTCTGGACCTCGGCCGGGTCGAACTGCGTCATGAACTGGAATTTGCCGGATGGCGTGGGGAAGACGCGGTCTTCGTACGGCGCCATGGGCGCGTCCAGCCGGAACGCACCCTGCCGGAGCCGCTCCGGCGTGCAGCCCTGCTCCCATATGGGCGCGCAGAGATCCGCGAGCCACTCGCGCGCGTCGCGCCGGAAACGGTCCGCGAACTCGAAACGCTCCGCCAGTCCCTGGAACATGGCGAACTCGGAAAGGCATTCGCCCACGGGTTCTATGGCTCGGTTCACC
>JBMCLC010000360.1:0-3141 GCA_048614715.1 Oceanidesulfovibrio sp. | reverse complement strand
CGCGTTCGGCATCCACGCCCAGCAGGCTGTTCACGGCGTCGTCGGCAAAATCCGTGACGCAGGCTGCTCCCAGATGTTCGGCTCTGCACGCCAGCAGCAGATTCTCCATCACGTGGCCGGCGTCCAGCAGCACGTAGCGATAGCCGCGATCCCCGTACTTCCAGGCTGTGCGGTGATAGATGGTCGTGAACAGAAACACCGCCGCTGGCGAACCGGCTCCCTCCGGCAGCCGGCAGGCGGAGGCCGCATAGGCCGCGCCGTCGCCGCGGCGGATTCGGGTGAGGGCATGGTCCCCGGGATCGTAGTGGAACACACCGCCGGGATCGTCCTCCCCGCCGGGTACGGCCACGTATGTCTCCACGGGATACAGCGCACCGGCTGAAGGATTGCTGCGCAGATAGATGCGCCCGGCGGACGCCGTGAGCCCGCAGGTGAGCGAGAGCACACGAGCCAGGCGGTCCATGGTGAGCGGCTGGGACAGTGCCTCGGGCGAGGCCAAAGCCTCCGGCATGGTCATCGTGGGAAAGGCGTTCTCCCGCGGCATGCTGATGCGTTCGAGATCCCGCGGATACGCCTTGAACTGCGCCGGCTGCGTGGCGGAATCCATGCGCCGGCCGGACAGTCTGTCCCGGAGGTGGCTCGTGGCCTCGTGGTATTCGACAGCGTTCATGGCAACTCGCTTGTGCATTCTGTCCATGCGTGTTGAGGGATGCTGCCCCCCATGCCTGGCCCACAGCGGCATTCCTTCCAGAAGGCTTGACGGGAGACCGACCCCGCCGTAACACCTGCCCAGGTTAGCACACGCCGCGCAAACGCGTATATACCCCTTGGCCGACACATTCGAATGATTACCGTCGAGAACTGCTCATACCGCCACCGGCAACAGAGCCGCGAGGAACACGGCGCCCTCACCGACGTTTCCTTTTCCGTGCGGCGCGGCTCCCTGCTCTGCTTGGCCGGTCCCAACGGCAGCGGCAAGTCCACCCTGCTCGGCCTGCTCGCCGGCCTGCTCACGCCGTCCTCGGGCTCGGTGGCTGTCAACGGCCATGTCAGCCCCGGCGCGGAAAACGACATCCGCAAGGTCGTGGCCCTCGTGTTGCAGGAGGCCGACCTCCAGGTGCTCGGCGCCACGGTGGAGGAAGACCTGCTGCTCGGCTCTCCCCCCGGGGACGAGGACGCGGAGCGATCGGCGCGGGAGAACAGCGCCAAGCTCGGCATAGCCCATCTCATGGAGCGGCCGGTTTCCGCCCTGTCCCACGGCGAGAAGCGCAAGCTCTGCATCGCGGCGCAACTCGCCGGCGACCCGCAGGTGCTTCTGCTGGACGAGCCCTTCAGCGGCCTCGACTACCCCGGCATTCTGGAGATGCGCGCAATCCTGGCGAAGAACCGCGAGGCAGGCCTCACGCAGATCGCCTCCACTCACGATCTGGAGCCGCTGGCCGACCTGGCCGACAGCCTGGCCGTGCTAAACCGGGGAACACTGGCTCTGCACGGCCCCGTGGCAGAGCTGCTGGACCGCGTGGCCGATCTCGGGGTGCGGCCGCCATGCTCCTGGTCGGCGTCCCGCGTCGTGGCACCGTGGGAATAGTCTTTTCTTGAGCCGGCCTGCAGAAAGGCTCCAGGCCGTGCTGTTTATGGTCCATGCAGGCAAGACCCCGAAATGTCCGCGCCCAAGCGAGCACGAACCGCGCGAGGGCTTGTGCTTGGTGCGGCAAATCAGCCGGCATGGAATTTCGACAACCTGGCCGGCTTGAGCGCGGACGCGGATTCGGGTACCACCCTTCCAGGCGCTGTATACGCCGTTTCATGATTTCAATCCTGAAAAGGACCACGATGCCATGCTCGACCTGAAACTTGTTCAGAAAGACCCGGATCGCGTACGCTCGGCCCTGGCGGCGCGGCAGACCTCCACAAAGGAGCTCGAACGCTTCCTGGCCGTGGACGAGGAGCGGCGGTCCATTCAGCAGAAGACCGACGAACTCAAAAGCGAGCGCAACGCCTCCTCCCAGAAGGTGGCGCAGGCCAAACGGTCCGGCGAGGACGCCAGCGAGCTCATCGCGCACCTCTCGCAGACGTCCGCCAGGATCAAGGGGTTGGACGAGGAGCTCAAGCGCCTCGAGGAAGAGTCCGACGAAATCCTGCTGGGTCTGCCGAACATCCCGCATGAGACCACGCCCATGGGGGAATCCGAGAACGACAACCCGGTGCTGGACGTCTGGGGCGAGAAGCCGGTCTTCGATTTCGAGGCCAAGGACCACCACGACCTGGGCGTCGCCTTGGGAGGGCTGGATTTCGAGCGCGCCGCCAAGATCTCCGGTGCGCGCTTCGCCGTTACCTGGGGCTGGGCCTCACGGCTGGAGCGCGCCCTGCTCAACTTCATGGTGGACCTGCACACCACCCGCCATGGGTATACCGAGGTCACGCCGCCGGTCATCGTGAACTCGGCCGCCCTGCGCGGCACAGGCCAGCTTCCCAAGTTCGAGGACGACCTGTTCAAACTCAACCACAAGGACTACTACCTCATCCCCACGGCCGAGGTGCCGGTGACCAACCTGCACGCAGGGGAGGTGCTGGACGAGGCCGACCTGCCCCGCGCGTACGCCGCGCCCACGCAATGCTTCCGCTCCGAGGCGGGCAGCTACGGCAAGGACACCCGCGGCCTCATCCGGCAGCACCAGTTCTCCAAGGTGGAGCTCGTGCGTTTCGTGAGGCCCGAGGATTCCTACGCTGAACTGGAAAAGCTGCGCGGCCATGCTGAGGCCGTGCTGCAGGAGCTGGGGCTGCACTACCGGGTGGTGGCCCTGTGCACCGGAGACATAGGCTTCGCCTCGGCCAAGACCTACGACCTGGAGGTCTGGCTGCCGGGACAGGACGCTTACCGAGAGATTTCCTCCTGCTCCAACTTCGAGGACTTCCAGGCACGGCGGGCGGACATCCGCTACAAGCCGGCCGGGCAGAAGAAATCCGCCTATTTGCACACGCTCAACGGCTCTGGTCTGGCCGTAGGCCGCACCCTGGTGGCCATCCTGGAGCAATACCAGCAGGCGGACGGCTCCGTTCGCGTGCCGGAGGCGCTCCGCCCCTACATGGGCGGGCTCGAGACAATTGAACCGCCTGCGCAGACCTGATAGCCGAAAGAAA
>JBMCLC010000359.1:0-3154 GCA_048614715.1 Oceanidesulfovibrio sp. | reverse complement strand
ACCCCGGAGGAATGGACCGAGTTCGTGAACGAGCCGCGGTAGCAACGCATGAATCAAATAGAGGGAATAAGAGAAAAGCCGGCGTCTCCTGCATGGAGGCGCCGGCTTTGCGATGCGTGCACGATCGGCACGGGATGGATGGTTATGCGCTGGCCACCATTGCCTTGCGACGCTTCGCCCGAGCCGAGTACCAGTTGCTGTACAGCATGCCGGAAGCAATGAACACGACTTCCAGCCCGTTCAGCAGGCTGCCGCTGGTGTCCGGCTGCATCAGCTTCCAGACGTTCATTGCGAGGTTCAGAAAAAAGACGAGCAACCACACGGCTGTGGTCATGTAGCAGCCGCGCCTGAATTGTGGCGTGTTCCACGCCTCCGGTGGCGCGGATTGCCTGGCGAAGTCCTCGGTAAACGGGCGGCCCATCACCATGGTGATGAGGGCTCCCATAAAAAGGGCGGCCGAGGCCAGCACGCCGAGGTGGTGTATGAACCACATGTTCTCCAGATACGCCACGAAGAACGTGGCCGCCACGAAATACGCGAGACCTGACCACAGGAGCACGCCGCGGCTCAGCTTCAGCACGCCCATGATCACACTGGCCACGAGGGCCACGATGATAGCGATCCGCAACCAGGACAGCGAGTGCGGAGCGGAGATGATCCAGAACAGAATCCAGGGGGCGAAAGAGACCAGGATTTTTAGCGTATTCATGGCGCAAGCCTTTATTGTGAGGGTGAAAGGTGGTGATTGTTCTGGCTCATTGTCCCCTTTCGCTGGATTGTCAAGCGACAAAGCTGTGGCTGTTTCCGGCCGCAAAAAAAGCCGGCGCCTCGTATGGAGGCGCCGGCGAACCGTTTCGTTTCAGGTCGGGTCAACCAACCGTCAATGGCGCACCGCCTTCTTGATGATCTTATACCCCTGCACCACCACGAACGGGATGAGGCTGCACCCGAGGATGAGCTGCCATTGCGCCGCCGTGGGCACCACGGTTCTGAGCGCCGTGGATAAGCCGGGCAGGTAGATGGCGGCCGAGAGCATGGCCAGCACGATGACGATGGCGCCCCAGATGTAGGGGTTTGTGGTAACGCCGTTGCGGAAGAAGCTGGAGTCGGTGTCCCTCATGTTGAAGGTGTGCCAGGTGCGCGCGAAGGCCAGGGTGAGGAAGGCCACGGTGGCCGCGGTCTTGTCGTCCAGGTTCATGGTGCGCAAGCCCACGAAGAACGCCAGGAGCACGGCCGCGGCGATGAGCAGGCCGTAAATGAACACCTCAATCCAGTGGTCGCGCCGCAGGATGGGCTCGTTGGAGCCGCGGGGTTTTTTGATGATGGAGGGGTCCCCGGACTCGCCCATGCCCAGGGCCAGGGCCGGGAAAATGTCGTGGATCATGTTCAGATAGAGGATCTGCAACGGCAGGAGCGGCAGCGGCGCCTGGGCCAGGATGGCGCAGGCCACGATGGTGATGCCCCCAATATTGCCCGAGAGCAGGTAGACGATGAACTTGCGGATGTTCTCGAAGATGATCCGGCCCTGCTTGACGGCCATGGCGATGGTGGAGAGGGCGTCGTCCTTGAGCACCACGTCCGCCGCTTCCTTGGCCACCTGGGTTCCTCGCCTGCCCATGGCAATGCCGATGTCGGCCTTGCGCAGGGCCGGGGCGTCGTTCACGCCGTCGCCGGTCATGGCGGTTATCTTGCCGCGTTTCTGGTACACGCCCACCAGGTCCAGCTTCTGCTTCGGGGAGACGCGTGTGAATATCTCGGCCTTGAGCATGCGTTCGCGCTCTTCCTGGTTCATCTCGTCCGGCGGCTTGAGATCCTTGGACGTGACAAGGTACTCGGGGCCGGCGTCCTGGGGCACGAGGCCGAGCTGAATGGCAACATTGCGTGCCGTCTCGGGCTGGTCGCCTGTGACCATGATGATATCTATGCCGTCTTCCTGGAGCTCGTTCACGGCGTCGCGCACGTCCTCGCGCGGCGGGTCCATGAGGCCGGCCAGCGCGATGAGGGTCATGTTCTTGTATGGATCGGCCTGCGTGCTGTCCACGGGGTGGGAGGCCAAGGCGAGCACGCGCAGCCCCTGCGCGGCGATATCGGTGTTCCGCTGCTTCCAGGCTTCGCGATCCTCCTCGGTGAGCTCGCGGGTTCCATCCGGACCGAGGACACTGACAGCCTTCTCCAGCACCGCCTCGGGCGCGCCCTTCACGGCCACGAGCAGATTCTCGGCATCCGGGCGGGTATGGTAGGTGGCCATCATCTTGAGCTCGGGATCGAAAGCGGATTCCTTTTGCTCCGGCATGGTTTCCAGGAGTTCGGGACGCGTCATGCCCGAAGCCTTGCCCGCTTCCAGCAGGGCTATTTCCATGGGGTCTCCTGTGGCGGTGTCCTCCCCATCGCCCAGGCTGGCGTTGGCGCACAGCACCCCCACGCGCAAGGCGCTGCGCACGGCGTCTTCCAGCTCGCCGCTCTCGGGCTCGAATTCCCCTCCCTTGCCGGTGGTCACATCCTGGATGTCGTCGTGGCCGAGCACGCTCAGGGTGGTGAGGTGCATCTTGTTCTCGGTGAGGGTTCCGGTCTTGTCCGAGAACAGCACGGTCACGGTGCCGAGGGTTTCCACGGCGGACAGGCGGTTGATGAGCGCGTTGCGCTGCGCCATGCGGTACATGCCGCGGGCCAGGGCGATGGTGGCCACGATGGGCAGACCCTCGGGAATGGCGGCCACGGCCAGGGCGATGGCCGTTTCCACGATAAGAAGCGGGTCCATGCCGGAGACGACGCCCACGCCCGCCACCACGGCGGCGACCACTATAACGATCCAGAACAGGCGGTTGCCGAGTCTGTCGAGCCGCTTCTCCAGCGGCGGCTCCTCGCTTTCCGCTTCCTCTGCCAATTCGGAGATGCGGCCTATCTCTGTGTTCATGCCGGTGCCCACGACAATGGCCTTGCCCGAACCGAGGGTGAGGCCGGTGCCCTTGTAAAGCATGCCGTGCCTTTCGGCGAGGGGCGCGTCCTCGTCTACGGGGTCCAGGGACTTGTGCACGGGCATGGACTCGCCGGTAAGGGCCGATTCGTTGACCTGCAGGCGGTTGACCTCCACCAGTCGCATGTCCGCCGCCACTAGATCGCCGCTTTCGAGCGTCACGAGGTCGCCGGGCACGAT
>JBMCLC010000358.1:0-3158 GCA_048614715.1 Oceanidesulfovibrio sp. | reverse complement strand
CCGGCACGAACATATTGCTCGCCGTGATCTTCGCCCTGGGCATGAAGCTCATCATCTCCGTAGGCGGACTCACCGACCTCAACGCCGCCGAATCCACGGTGCTTTACCCGCTGTTTCTGATCTGCAAGACCGGCGTGCTCATCAATCTGATTCTCGCGTTTCTGAACCTCATGCCCATACCCCCGCTGGACGGCTCCAAGATCGTGATGGGCATTTTGCCGCGCGAACTGGCCTTCAAGTACATGAGCATCGAGCGCTACGGGCTCATCATCCTCATCCTGCTGCTCGCCACCGGCGTTCTGGGCATGGTGCTGTGGCCGCTCGTTACCGGCGCGGCGCAGGCTATCTTCGCCCTCGTCGGCCTGTAGGGCGGAACGCGCCACTGTTTCTACTGGAGGAAGCATGACTACGACCCGGCGTATCGTCTCCGGCATGCGGCCCACGGGACCGCTCCACCTCGGCCATTACTTCGGCGTGCTCCAGAGCTGGATGGAGCTCATCGAGGAATACGAATGCTTCTACTTCGTGGCCGACTGGCACGCCATGACCACGGAATACGCCAGTCCTCAGCGCATCAAGGGATTCGTGCCCGAACTCGTCAAGGACTGGGTCGCCGCCGGCATCGACCCCGAGCGTTGCACCCTCTTCCAGCAGTCCAAGATCCCCACCCACGCCGAGCTCAATCTGGTGTTCTCCATGATCACTCCCCTGGGCTGGCTGGAGCGCTGCCCCACGTACAAGGAGCAGAAGCAGCAGCTCATGGAAAAGGACCTCAATACGTATGGTTTTCTTGGGTATCCTGTGCTCCAGGCCGTGGACATCCTGCTCTACAAGCCGGAATTCGTGCCCGTTGGGCAGGATCAGCTGCCGCACCTGGAACTGACCCGCGAGATCGGCCGCCGCTTCAACCATCTGTACAATGTCGAGTTCTTCCCCGAGCCCCAGGCCAAGCTCACCAAGCAGGCCAAGCTCCCGGGCCTGGACGGCCGCAAGATGAGCAAGAGCTACGGCAACGCCATCTACCTCAAGGAGTCCATGGACGAGATCAAGCCCAAAGTCATGAAGATGCTCACGGACGAGAACCGCAAGCGCAAGACCGACCCGGGCGATCCCGACATTTGCAACCTTTTTCCGTACCACGACCTCATGACCGGGGCCGAGGACCAGGCCATGATCCGCGAGGGCTGCACCAAGGCGACCTGGGGCTGCGTGGACTGCAAGAAGCTGCTGCTCGAATCCATGGACGCCTTCCTCGGGCCCATACAGGCACGTCGCGCCGAACTGGACAAGAATCCGGACGCCATATGGACGATTCTCGAAAAGGGCGACAAATACGCCCTGGAGGAGTCCACCCGCACCATGGACGAGGTCAGACGTCTGCTCAACTTCGACTGATCTGCTTGCAAAACTCATTGAAAAAGGGAGCCTTCCGCGCAGGAGGGCTCCTTTTTTTGGGCAGAGCTGTCGGGAAAGCGCATAGCCCGGCAAAGGAGCTGGCGTCTCCCGGAATGGATGCTCGAAGCGTCCGGAGCAGCGGGGTCGTGCGGGAGAGGGGCGCAATGAGCCCCATCCTGGCGGTGCGAATTATCCGAAATCGCAGGAGCGGACATATTCCAGCAGTTCGCGACCGGCGGGGGAATAGGTCCTGATGGAGTCGTAGTCGGGATCGATACCGTTCAGCTGCTGCAGCACGAGGGCGTCGTGGCCGTCACGGTCCGGCATGGCTCCTGAGAAGAAAAAGCCGCGCGATTCGAATGCATCGGTAAGCGCGCATACGGCCGGGCTCGTCATGGGCAAAACGAGTTGCACGGCCTTCACTCCCTGTGTGCAGAGCAGGCGGACATGGGATTCCACCAAGGAAACGACGTCCCGCCCGTACTGCGTGACAAAAAGCGTCGCCCAGCCGTCCTTGACGTCCGATAGTGCTTCCACTCGGGCCTCGTTCCGGTGAGGAGCCACCCTCGAGTGCTCATAGCGCATGCGCAGACCGAGGTTGGCGTGGATGGTTTCGATCATGCGCTGGTGGCGCGGCGGCGCATAGACCACGAGGTCGTCGGTTTTCTGGAGCCGATACACCATGGCGAGATCCGAGATGCGTCCGGGGGCATGGCCGTTTTTCGTCTGCCATGCGCGAGACGCAGGCGACACCCCCAGAAACAAGGCGCTTTCCCGCAAACCAACATGGTGGGCGGCCCGCTGGGATTTATCGTGATTGGTAACCGCCGACGCGTACACAGCTTCCACGCCGCGGGAGCGGGCGTTTTCCAGAAGCTTGTCGGCGAGTTCCCTGGCGGAGCCGTTTCCTCGGTATTCCGGGGCAGTGAATCCATACGTGAGTTCTTCGACTTTCGCGCCTGGACCCTCGGAGACCAATGCGCCGTGTGCCGCCAGGACCCCGTCCTCGGTTACCGCCACCATGGAGACCATTTCAGCGGTCTCGATCATTTCGCGCACGCGCGCCGGGTAGTAAATATCTTCAGAGAATAGCAGCGAACCATGCGCCCGCATCACGAGCCGGGAAATGCCTTCCGCATCCTCGGGCCGGGCGAAACGGATGGCTAGTCTGTCGTCCTTGGAGCCGGAAGGGACGGCGCGCGTAACGGGTTGTTCGGCCTGTTCATGAATCGGGAGGGGCGGATGCTTGAGCATGACAATCTCGCGCACGCCGTCGGGGCTCAAAGTGAACCGCGCCGAGTCCATCAGCTTGCGGATCATGAACGCATCCAGCCCGGTCACGTCTCCCTCGGCGGCAAGGCGCTCCGGATCGTACTGGGGGAGCATGTCCTCCTTCAGCGGGAGGCCTTTCGACCGAATAGCTAGCTGCAGGCCGAGGGCCGTTGTGGAAATCTCGATGTCCAGCGTGTCGTCTTCCGCGCCGTACCCAAAACGGATGGCATGCAACACGGCCTCTTCAGCGGCCTGGCTGAGGCGCTGGGCGTCAATCCCGGCATAGCCATGCTTTGCCGCATATTCCGTGACAACGGCAGCTACCAGGCCCACGTGCCGGCATGTGGCCGGCAGGCGCAACGTGACTGTATCGTGGGTTTGCATAGTCCGCTTTCAGCGATCCTGTGAGCGCCGCGAGCCATGCCATGTTGCGAACAGCATGGCGCTTTCCTTGGTCGGAGTAAGGGCAGAAAAAGCCTCCATCGCCGGAG
>JBMCLC010000357.1:0-3163 GCA_048614715.1 Oceanidesulfovibrio sp. | reverse complement strand
ACGGCATGTCTCTTTTTACTCCGGCCCTGGTTACGCTACGCGTGGTGGACATGGCGGTGCGCGCCACCCTCGCCTTCCGGCTGCGCGCCCTGTTCGTCATCGCCGCCGTGGGGCTGGGCATCGCCTCGCTCACCCTCATCGTGGCCGCGGTGGACGGCGCGCAAAAGCGAGCCCGCGAGATGGTGGACCGCTTCGGCCCGGACGCCGCATTCATCCTGGGCGGCGACATCCAGAGCCGCGCCGTGGGCCAGCGGGTTCTCACCCTCTCCTGGCAGGACGCCGAGGCCCTGCGCCAGTCCCTGCCCGGCGCCTACATGGTGGTGCCCATGCGCGCCAAACGCGACGTGATCCTCAAATACGGGAGCGAAAGTGTGGACCTGCCCACGGTCATCGGGGCCACCCAGAACTACGCCGACGCCTGGGACTGGCCCTTGTCCGAAGGTCGCGACCTTACCGAACGGGACGTGGATCTGGGCGCCAAAGTCGGCCTCATCGGCGCTACGCCCGCTCGCAAGCTGTTCGGGGATGAATCCCCCCTGGGCAAGACCGTGTTCATCAATGATCTGCCCGTCCAGATCGTGGGGGAGCTCTCCTACCGCGGCGGCACAACCGGCGGTGGAGGCGACCTGGACGACAGGGTCATCATCCCTCTCACCACGCTCACCCAGCGTTTCAACTTGGACCGCAAATATTTCCGCGCCCTGCGGGTGAAGTTTTATGAGCCCGAATACATGGACGCCCACGCCGCCAACCTGCGCTCCCTGCTGCGCCATCTGCACGATCTGGAACCCGGCGAACCGGACGACTTCACCATCCTCACGCCGGAAACCATCCTGAAATTCCTCTCCATGCTCACGGGGAGCCTGGTGGCGTTCCTCGGCGTCACCGCCACGGTGGCCGTGCTGGTGGGCGGCTTCGTGCTCGCCAACCTCTTCTACCTCAGCGTGTCCGAACGCACCCAGGAAATCGGGCTGAAAAAAGCCTTCGGCGCCAAGAACCGTGACATCATGGTCCAGTTTCTTGCGGAATCCGTGATTCTCACCATCATCGGCGCGATGTTCGGCGTGGCGCTGGGCGTGGGGCTCGGCCAGGCCCTCACCCGACTCGGCGTGCTGGAGATAGAGCTCTCCAGCCGGGTGCTCACCTTCTCATTGCTCGCGGCGCTGGCCATAGGTATTCTCTTCGGGCTGCGGCCTGCCAGGCGCGCGGCCAGGATGAATCCCATTGAAGCCTTGCGCGGCGGATGATATCACCTTCTCCCCATGGGTCTTTTCTTCAGACGCAACCGCACCCCGCTCGTGCGCGGCAGTAGCTTTGGAGAGCAGTTTCTGCGCTTCATGCTGCTCATCGCCGTTTTCGCCGTGTGCGGCTGGTTGTTCTGGCTCAATTCTCAGCAGACCGTGGAAAAGCTCAAGGCGCGCAGTGATGTATGGGACCGCACGGACACGCTGAACCCAGGCCAGACCAAGGCGCTTTCCCGTTTCGGTAGCATGTTCGAGGACGAACTGGGCCTCACGGTCAAAATGCAGATTGCGAACGAGGAGCTGGAAATGCCGGAGCTCGACACGAAAACGCTGTTCATCGGGCTCGACCTTGCCGAGGATAACGCGGTTATCGTCTTCCCGCCCCTGGTGGAGAAGGCGCTGGGTGAGGACTTCCGCAGGCGGCTGGAGAACGAGCACTTCCCCTCTTACTTCGAAAGCGGTGACTGGCCGCAGGGCCTGGTGCTGGCCATGGCGGAAATCTGGGACGCGCTCATGGAGCCCGGCGAGGCGCACCAGGAAGGCCCGGGCGAGCCGGAAACGCTCGAAGACGAAGCATTGCTCCCCGAAGCCGCCGCCAACGCGACCCCCAACGGCGCCGAGTAGTATTGTATTTGGACAACCGCTTAGCGACCATTTCTTCCGTCCGGACCCCGGACGGCCAGCAGGATTTTATGACTTCCGTAAAAAAAGTGACCATACACACGGACGGTTCGTGCCACGGCAACCCCGGTCCCGGGGGCTGGTGCGCCATCCTCAACTGGGACGACAACGAAAAAACTCTCGTGGGCGGCCATGCGCACACCACGAACAACCGCATGGAGCTCCTCGCCGTGATCCACGCCCTGGAGGCGCTCAAACGGTCCTGCGCCGTGGAGCTCTACACGGACTCGCTCTACGTGCTCAACGCCATTGAAAAAGGCTGGCTGGAAGGCTGGAAGAAAAAGGGCTGGAAAACCGCCGCCAAGAAACCCGTGAAAAACCAGGACCTCTGGATCCGGCTCTCCGAGCTGCTGGACGCCCATGACGTGAAGTTCCACTGGGTCCGCGGCCACAGCGGCCACCCGGAGAACGAGCGCTGCGACGCCCTGGCCAACGCCCAGGCCAGTTCCGGCGGACTCGCTCCGGACCCGGGCTATCCATAACGGCCCGTACCCCTCGCGCCTTGACTCCGGCGCAGAAACACGCCAATGCACGGACACATATACAACGCACAGAACCCGAGCCAGGAGCAAACCATGTCATCCACATTCCATAAGCTCGTCGTTTTTCTTCTTTTCGCCATCCTTCTCGTGCCCGCGCCGGCCAGCGCACAGGAGAAGGACACCCTGAGGATCGGCGCCGTGGCGTCGGCCTCCGGCCCCGCTTCTTTCCTGGGGCAGCCCGAAAAGCTTACCGCGATCATGATCGCCAAGAAGCTCAACGCCCAGGGCGGCGTGAACGGAAAGCCCGTGGAGCTGATTTTCTATGATGACGAGACGGACGTGAACAAATGCGTTCTGGCCGTGCAGAAGCTTGTGCGCAAGGACAAGGTGGACGCCATCATCGGCCCCACCACATCCGGCAACACCCTGGCTGTCACTCGCATCGCGTCCCAGGCCGGCGTGCCCATGCTTTCCATGGCCTCGTCCGAAAAAATCGTGAACCCTCTCGACCCCTGGATATTCAAGGTCACGCCCTCGGACAACCACGCCGTGTCGCGTATCCTGGATCATGCCGAGAGTCGCGGCTACAAGCGGCTGGCCATCATTACCGTCTCCGACGGCTTCGGCCAGTCCGGGCGCGATTTCCTGCAAAAGCTCATCCCCGAGGCCGGCATGGAGATCGTGGCCGACGAGGTGTACGGCCCCAAGGATACGGACATGACGGCCCAGCTCACCTCCATCAAGGAGCAGAACCCC
>JBMCLC010000356.1:0-3169 GCA_048614715.1 Oceanidesulfovibrio sp. | reverse complement strand
GGTGGACCGCTCGCTGCTGATGCAAAAGCCTTTCATCGCCTACCTCCACTCGAACTCCCAAACAGCGTTCTACTCTCACCGCCAGACCGTGTTCCGCGAGGGCGCGCAGCGAACCTGCCTGCTCACACTGCGGCCGCGCAACGGGGACGAACGCATTGTGCGCATGCACTCCGTGCTGGTGGACGAATCCGGAATGGAAATCCAGGACGATTCATCCCTCGCATGGAACCTGAGCCATGCGGAGCTTTTGGAAACGCCGCAGCGCTACATGCTCTCCGCCGCCGAGGACATCACGGACCTGAAGCGCACCGAGGAACTCCTGAACCAGGCCAAGCAGACCTCGGAAAAGGCCAATGAAGCCAAAAGCGAGTTCATGGCGCGGATGAGCCACGAGTTGCGAACCCCGCTCAACGGCATACTCGGCCTCACGCAGGTGGTCATCGAATCGGAGCTTGACGCCGAGCAGCGATCCAACCTGAGCATGGTCAGAGAATCGGCGCAGGAGCTTTTGAGCATAGTTAACGACATCCTCGACGTCTCCAAGGTGGAGATGGGGGTGCTCAGTCTGAAGCATTGCGAATTCTCGCTGCGCCGGCTCATCGAGGACAGCGCCGCCACCTTCGAGTCCGCTGCGAAGCTCAAAGGGCTGGAGTTTTCGTCGCGCGTCTCGCCGGAAGTCGAAGACGTGTACTTAGGCGATCCGCTGCGCATCAAACAGGTGCTCACGAACCTCATCGCCAACGCGGTGAAGTTCACCCTGGAGGGGGCCATCGAGATCGTGGTGCGCCAGGAAGACACGGCGCTGGTCGCAGGCCGCCGCTACATCCGCTTCGAGGTTCGGGATTCAGGAATCGGCATTCCGGAATCACAAATCAACCAAATATTCGACCGCTTCTACCAGGTGGACGGCTCCTTCACCCGCTCCTTCGAGGGCACCGGGCTCGGCCTGGCAATTGCCAAGAGTCTGGTGGAAATGATGGAAGGTTTCATCGAGGTCAGCAGCCAGCTCAATCAGGGCAGCGTGTTCACCTTTGTCCTGCCAATGACTCCCGCTCAGGCCGAGCTCTCCGCAGGCAACGGGACCACGGGTGCCAGGGGGGGGGTGTGCGCTGGCCACGAGTCCACGCTGTGCGCGTCCTCGGCGTCGGGTTCCGGATCCGTATGCGCTCCAGACGCCGAATCATCGCGCCGCTCCTTGGCGCTCTCTCCGCTCTGCGTGCTGCTGGCAGAAGACAACGCCGTGAACCAGGCCTTTGCGCAGCTCATCCTGCGCAGGGAAGGGCACGAGGTGGTCACAGTGAGCAACGGCGAGGAGGCGCTGGCCGCCCTGGCGCGACAGCAGTTTGACGTGGTGCTCATGGACGTGCGCATGCCCGGCATGGACGGCGTGGAAGCCACCAGGCGGATACGCGCCGGCGAATCCCCGGTGCTCGACGCCGACATCCCCATTGTCGCCATGACCGCCCACAGCAGCATCGAGGATAAGGAGCGGTTCCTGAAGACGGGCATGGATTGCTACGTCTCCAAGCCCATGAACTGGGAGCAGATTCTGGAAGCGATGGCGGAAGCCATGCGGGTCCGGGGGCGGACCCCCGGATCCGATGGTTCGCGACGTTGATTGGGCGTACTAGGACTCTGACCGAACCGGTTGTTCCTGGTCCAGCTCGAAGGCGTCGTGCAGCGTGCGCACGGCCAGTTCCAGATATTTTTCTTCAATCACGCAGGATATTTTAATTTCCGAGGTTGAGATCATCAGGATGTTGATGTTCTCGTTGGTCAGGGCGCGGAAGGCAGTGCCCGCCACCCCGGAGTGGTTGCGCATGCCCACGCCGATGACCGAGACCTTGCACACGCCGGTGTCGTGGATCAGTTCCCGGGCCTCGATCTCCTGACCCACCTTCTGCAGCAGCTCCATTGTCCTGTCCAGGTCGCTGCGGGGCACCGTGAAGGTCATGTCCGTGCGGCCCTGCAGGCTCACGGTCTGAATGATCATGTCCACGAGGATGCCCGCGTCGGCGAGGGGCCCGAATATCGCCGCGGCAACGCCGGGACGGTCCGGCACCTCGCGCAGGGTCACGCGGGCTTGGTCCTTGTCATAGGCGATTCCGGAAACCTTGACCTGTTCCATGGACGGATCCTCCTTGGTCACGAGAGTTCCCGTGGCGTCCGAAAAAGTGGACCGCACCAGCACGGGAACATAGTATTTTTTAGCAAATTCCACAGAGCGGATCTGTAGCACCTTGGCGCCCATGCTGGCCATCTCCAGCATCTCGTCGTAGGCCACGCGGTCCAGCTTGCGGGCCTTGGAGCAGAGATTGGGGTCCGTGGTGTATACGCCTTCCACGTCCGTGTATATCTCGCATCGCTCCGCCTTGAGCGCGGCGGCGAGCGCCACGGCGGAGGTGTCCGAGCCGCCGCGGCCCAGAGTGGTGATGCGTTGGCAGTCGTCGCAGCCCTGGAAGCCGGCAGCAACCAATACGTCGTGCGACTCCAGGTATTTTTCCAGTTGATTGGAGTCGATGTCCAGGATGCGGGCCTTGCCGTAGTCGGTGTCCGTGCGCATGGGCATCTGGAAGCCGAGGATGGACCGCGCTTTCCAACCGGCCTCCTTGAGCAGCATGGCGAACAGCGCCACGGATACCTGCTCGCCTGTGGCCACCAGCACGTCCTGCTCGCTGGGGTCCGGCCGCGAGGACCATTCCCGGGCCATGGAGAGCAGGCGGTTGGTCTCGCCGGCCATGGCGGAAAGCACGCACACGACCTTGTAGCCGTCCGCCAAAGCTTTTTCCACCTTCGACTGTACCTGCCGCATGCACGCCAGGTCGGCGACAGACGTGCCGCCGAACTTCTGCACGAGGATTCGCATTGCTGCGCCTACCTTCTTATGGCTTCGCGCGGAAAATAAACGTGGGGCAATATCCGCGCCGTGTTGTGGTGTCGGCTCAGCCGCTGTCGGGCACGAGTGCCGTCAGCGCTGTACATGCCGGCGTCGATGCTGCGATTCGGGCGACACGGCCCGCCTCGCGAGAGTCTTCTGCTGGTCCGAGGCGCACGAGCAACCGGTGCTCGGGCAGCTCGGATTCCGGAACGAGTTCGCTCCATTCCATGATCACGATCCCTGGATGCTCGTCGAGCAGGTCGAGCACTTCCCAATCCGCGGCCGAGCCGG
>JBMCLC010000355.1:0-3170 GCA_048614715.1 Oceanidesulfovibrio sp. | reverse complement strand
TTCATGGGCGTGGGCGCGGTGAAAGGCGTGGAGATAGGCGCGGGGTTCGCGGCTGCGCGCGCCACCGGCAGCACGAACAACGATCCCATCGTGCCTGCCGGCGAGGACGCGCCGAGCAACAACGCCGGCGGCATACTCGGCGGCATTTCCGACGGCCGGACCGTGGTGGTGCGCGCGGCGGTCAAACCCATTCCTTCCATCGCCACCGCCCAGCGCACCGTGGACACAAACGGCGAACCGGCCACCATAACCGTGGGCGGACGCCACGACGTGGCGGCCATACCACGCATCGTGCCCGTGCTGGAGGCCATGGCCTCGCTGGTGGTCGCGGATTTCGTGCTCCTGCAGCGAAGAATGCACTCGGCCAAATAAAAAGCATTGATTTCCCAGTGGGATGTATGGGAAGTCATAGTTGTAGAACCAGGGGGCATGATGAACAAACAGGAGCTTATCGATTCGGCAGGCAGTCTGACGACACCATCGAGCGAGGCCGCAACGATCTATGACGTCAAGCGCGATATTCTGGCAACCCAGGTGACGGAGGAGCTGAAATCCCGCGAAGACCTGGACCGTTTGATCGGCCAGGGCAACACCCGCATGATGGAGGACAACCACAGGAACCATGCGCTGTATATGGCGTCTGTTTTCAAGCTGTTCATACCCGAGCAGTTTGTGGAAACAATCATTTGGGTCTATCGCGCCTATCTCTCGCATGGATTTTATCTCGCCTATTGGCCTGCCCAGCTCAACGCATGGCTCGACGCCATGGACAGAGAACTGCCCGCAGCCCAGGCCGGGGAGCTCAGACCGTTTTACGAGTGGCTCATTATCCACCAGGCAGATTTCGTCGCCCTCAGTGAGAAAGAAACGTCCATTTGGGAGAATCCACCCGCGCATAGTTAGGAAGAGTATGGAGCAAAGGTATTCATCGCCCGCCAGCTACATGGCGGAATCGGCCGTGTCGGGTGCCGAGCAAGTATCTGGTGCGGACGCGAAGCATCCTCCCTCGTATTTCGAGGCGCAGACTCCCCATGGCGATCTCGCAATGCGCTATACGGAACTCCTGCTCGCCGGAAAACGGCGGGAAGCCGGGGACCTGATCGTCGCCGCCCTGGATGAGCCCGGTTCGACCCTCACGGTCAAGGACATATACCTGCACGTCTTCCAGCCCGCGCTCTACGAGATTGGCCGCCTCTGGCAGCTCAACGTCATCAGCGTAGCCGAGGAGCATCTTTTCACGGCAGCGACGCAGCTTGTCATGTCCCGCCTGTATCCGCGCATCTTTACATCGGAGCGCAAGCCGTATTCCATGGTTGCCGCATGTGTGGACGATGAACTACACGAGGTGGGCGTGCGGATGGTAACGGACTTTTTCGAGATGAACGGCTGGGATACGACATATCTCGGCGCGAACATGCCGCAGGACGCCATTGTCCATGCGGTGCAGGAACGTCGCCCGGATATCCTCGCCATATCGCTCACCATGTCGTATCGCCTCCATGCCGTGTCCGAGATACTCAAGCGGGTGCGCGATGACGAGAGCTGCCGCGGGGTCAAAGTGCTCGTAGGCGGTTATTGCTTCCGGGCTTTCCCGGACCTGTGGAAGCGTGTCGGAGCGGACGGCTATGCCGCGGACGCCGCAGCCGCCATAGCGAAGGCCGAACAGCTTGTTCGGTCCAAAAGTTCGGTCGCCAAATGACATCCGGCAATTCGCAGGATGTGCTGAAGACAATGCATCTGGATATGGGCGAGAAAGGAGTGGCGTTTTTGCTGGATCTCTCCGGCCGCATTACGGAGGTGATTCGGGATGATCTGGGAATGGTGGCCGGTCGACTCGACGGCGAAGGCCGGTTTGCGGGCGCACCGCCGCTATTTTTCGATCTCGTTCAGGAGGGCTCCCGCGACAAGGCCAGGAGCTTTCTGGAGATTATTCGCGCCGAAGGCGTGGCTTTCCAGTGGGAGTTCATCGTAGAAAGCTTTGTGGACGAAGGGCGGCTGAGTCGAGCCTACCATTTCGCCGGCGGCATGCTCTGCAACCAGATTATCGTGCTCGGAGCCTGCACCCCGGACACGATGACCAAATTCTACCATGAATTCATCACCCTGACATTGGAACAGGCCGCACAGCTCAGGCAAGCCATGAACGCCACTGCTCCGCCTAGGCCCACCCGCCCTGCACGCGAGCAGAACGAGAGCCTCTACGAAGAGTTTTCCCGGCTCAACAATGAACTGGTCAACGCGCAACGCGCTCTGCACAAGAAGAACAGCGAACTGGAGCGGCTCAACAGCGAGAAGAACCTGTTTATCGGCATGGCCGCCCACGACCTGCGGAATCCTCTTGGAATAATCCATGCCTACGGGGAGTTCATAGGCGAGGCCCTGGGCCACGAGTGCAATACCCTGGACAGGGAAGAATGCGAATCCATGCTGGAAATGATCCAGACGATCAAGGATTCCAGCGGATTCATGCTCAACATGGTCGATGAATTGCTGAATGTATCGCGCATAGAAGCCGGTCATATCGAGTTGACCCTTCAGGAAGTCGATCTCGTCAGCCTGTTCGAGCACCACGTGACGTTGAACAAGGTACTTGCGGAGCAGAACAACGTGTCCGTCGAGTTCCTGACTGAAGGCTCGCTCCCACGCACGGTTGTCGATCCCAACAAGATGACGCAGGTGCTCAACAACCTCATCGGCAATGCCGTGCGCCACTCGCCCCCAGGGGGGCGTGTGCTGGTTCGGCTCGTTCGCAACAAGGACCATGTCCTGCTCACGATTGCCGACCAGGGTGAAGGAGTTGCCGAGTCGGATCGCGCAGCCATTTTCCAGCCGTACGTGCAATTGCGCAAAGGCGGCAAGGGCAAGGGAGCGGGGCTCGGCCTGGCCATAGTGAAACGGATTGTGGAGGGACATGGCGGCTCCATATGGGTAACCGGGAAGCAGGGCGAGGGCGCGATCTTCAATGTATTGTTTCCTTTGTGCCCCGCACGTGAATCCGTTGAGGGCGATGCATTGTCCGAAGATTCGACGACGCAAAAAGAAGCGGCAGGAACCGACGAGGCCGCAATCACGCTGCGCATTCTCGTGGCCGACGACGAACTCCTGAACCGCACGCTCATCGAACGCATCCTCACCTCTCGTGGACACGAGGTCTTCACGGCCGAGGACGG
>JBMCLC010000354.1:0-3174 GCA_048614715.1 Oceanidesulfovibrio sp. | reverse complement strand
ACCATCTGGGTCATGTCGTTGGAGCCGATGGAGAAGCCGTCGAACTCCTCGATGAACTGCTTGGCGAGGATGGCGTTGGAGGGAATCTCGCTCATGAGGATGATCTTGAGCCCGTCCTTGCCGCTCTTGAGGTTGTGGACCTGCTCCACATAGCGCTTCATGGAGCGTGCTTCCTCCAGCGTGCGCACGAAGGGGAACATGAGCTGGAGGTTGGTGCCGCCGAACACGCCACGCGCGAGCTTGAAGGCCTCGAGCTCCCAGTCGTGGATGTTGCGGGAAACGCCGCGGTATCCGAGCATGGGGTTATCTTCCAGCTCCTCGAAGAGCGCGCCGCCGATGAGGTTACGGTACTCGTTCGATTTGAAGTCCGTGGTGCGGTAGACGATGGGCTTGCCGTAGAAGGCCATGGCGAAGAGCGCCAGACCCTGGGCCAGGGTCTGGGTGTAGTGCTCGCGTCCGGTGCGGTAGCCGCGGGTCATGATGACCTCGCGGATCTTCTGTGGCACGCTGCGCAGATCTTCCATGGCGGAGAGCAGACCCACCTTCTGCGCCACGTCGCGGCGCAGATTCTTGATCTTCTCAATGGTCTCCTGGACCTCGGGGTCGTCCTTGATCTTCTCCACCTGGTCGCGGATGGTGGATTCGATCTCCTGGCGGCGCTTCAGCGTGTCCGGATCCTTGCCGGTCAGGGTTACGAGCTCGTCCTTGTAACCCATGATCAGGGAGACGTGCTCGGCCAGGTTCACGGATGTCTTGAGCTCGTCGATGCGCCGCGTGGCCAGGGAGACGTACTCGTCCAGTTTGCGGTCCAGCTCCCGCAGCTCGCGGTGGATGGCGAGAACCTCGTCCGTGGAGCGGGATATCTCGCGCTCGGTCAGTGCTTCCAGCTCGTTGGTCAGGCCGGTGACCAGACCCACATAGTGGCGCAATTTCATGTCCAGGGTGACCACGCCGGCGGCCATCTGCTCGCGGATGATCTTGGTGAGCTGCTGCTCGAGATCCTGGAGGCGAACATCCACAACCCGCTCCAGACGGCCTTCGTCATAGGCCTCCAGGGCGAGCGGGTGCACGGCGATGTTGCCCAGCATGAACTCGGCGCGCAAGAGGCCCACCTCGAAGTCCGGCACCTCGCGCAGTCGCGAAAGGAACATGGACTGGCCCACGTCGGCCAGGATGAGCCCGACCTTGGTCTTGGTCGCGGGCAATTCGGAGACGTTGATCTCGCCGCCTACCTCGGCCAGGGGCAGCAGGCCGCGGTAGACCTTGCCGCCGGAGCCGTCCACGGTGATGTCCTGGGCCTCCAGGGCGCGCAGGAGCTCCAGCCGGCCGATGCCGATGACCGCGGGGATGCCGAGTTCCCGGGAGGTGATCGCGGCGTGGGAGGTGTCGCCTCCCACGTTGGCCAGAATGGCGGAGGCGATGCGCATGCCCGGGACCATGTCAGGGTCGGTGCGGTCCGCGGCGAGGATGTCGCCCTTGTTGATCTTGTTCAGCTCCAGGGCTGAACGCAGGAACTTCACCTGGCCCTGGCCGGCGCCGCGTGAGGCGCCGTTGCCTTCCAGCATCAGGTCGGCGGTCTTGGTGGCTTTTTCCTCCACCTCCAGCCGGCGCATGAATATGGTGTTCGGGTGGAGCTCGAACTCCTCGTTCCAGCGGGTCTCGGGCCGCGCCTGCACGAACCACAGCCTGTCGGCGGCGTCGATGCAGAACTCGGTGTCCATGATCATGCCGCCATAGGCCCTGGAGATGGCGCGAACGCCCTTGGCCACGTCCTCGGCCTGGGCCAGGGAGAGCGACCAGCGGAACATCTCGTTGTCCGGTACGGGAACGACCTTGGTGCCGCCCTTGGCGTCGTAGACGATCTTCTTGTCCTTGTGGCCCATCTGGCGAATGACCACTTCGGAGTTGTCGTCGCGCTGAAAGACGTAGAACTTGTCCGGCGTGACCATGCCGCCGACCACGGCCTCGCCCAGGCCGTAGCTCGCATCCATGGACACGAGATCCTTGCGGTCCGTGCCCCGGCATCCCGTGGCGGTGTCGGCGCTGAAGGCCGTGCCCGAGATGATGGGGTTGATCATGCGCATGATGCAGACCGAGAGCGAGGTGTTCTCGATGGCCCACTCGCGCTTTGCTTTTTGGGAGATGGCGTCGTCGCCCGAGGCCTCGGCCTTGGCGATGGCGTCAAGAATCGCCTCGCGGCGATAGGTCATGGAGCGCAGGTTGTACGCGGAGGCGCAGTCCCAGTGGTAGGCTTCCACGCAGTGCTGTTCGCCCACTATATTCAGGTAGGTGTCCTGCAGGCCGGCGAAGGCCTTCTTGCGGCTGTCCTCGCCCGCAGCGGAGGAGCGCACGGCCACGGGTTCGTCCTCCAGGCCGGCCTCCTTGCAGATGGACGCGTAGGCGGCGCGCACGGCCTTTTCCACCTCGGTGGGGACATTGACCGAGAGGATGGCGACCTGGACCAGCACGCTGCGCTTGCGCAACTGGTCGATGCCCTCCGGCGATGTTGCGAAACCCTCCACCACGTTGTTGATGAAGGTGCGCATCTTGACCTGATTGGCCTCGCCCGCCGACGAGCTGGTCGTGGACTTGACTTCCGAGCCCAGCCGCCTGACAAATTTCTGTAAGAATTCCGGGTCCTTGTTGATGTCAGGATCGGCCCAGTTGATGCGGTTGTATTCCTTGTTCACCACCTGGCGGATCAAGGTGGCGTTCACCTTGGTCTCGTCAAGAAGCTTATGGAACGCCTTGGAGGATATCGCCCTGAACTGCGGCGTCCGAATGCCCTTGACCTGGCTGATGATCGCGGTGTTGTAGTTCTTGCCGCCGACGAGCAACTCGCCCTCTTCGCCAAGCGCAACGATATCGGCGCCGTTCAATACGAGCTGGTTCCGGATGCTTTCCAGTTTGGCATCATCCTTTGCGGGAATCTTTTTTTGCTCGGTTGTATTGGAAGCCTTGGACTTGTCGTCCTTGGTTTTTGCCATGGGCGTCCTCCTCCTTGGGCGCGCTCATCGAGGTCGGAAACCTGCCCTTTCCGACCCCGAGCATTGCAAATTGTATGACGGGATACGGACGGCCGATCCGGAAAACCCGGACCGGCCGCTTGAGTTCATGTTATATTCATGTAGCGTTTTCGACTCGGGTTCGTCAATTCTCCATGAGACACAGCGT
>JBMCLC010000353.1:0-3182 GCA_048614715.1 Oceanidesulfovibrio sp. | reverse complement strand
ACCAATACGGAGAAGGAAGCGTTCCTGCTCGAGAACCACCTGATCAAGCGCCATCGGCCGCAGTATAATGTGCGTCTGCGCGACGACAAGACGTATGTTTCGGTGCGTATCGATACGACAGAGGACTGGCCGCGGGCAGACGTGATGCGGCGGCGCAAACAGAGCAAGAACAATAAGGCCGTGTGGTTCGGCCCGTACTCAAACGCATACGCCATTCGCCAGACCATGGCCGAGTTGGAAAATTCCGTTACACTGCTCGCCAACATGGTGGACACCTCGCTGGAGGTGTCCGTGAAGAACAGACTTCGGGGCATTGCCGAGAAAAACAGGGAGATCGCGGCCCACTTCCACGCCAAGGTCGAACGCGGTCTGATGACAGAAAGCGAGGCTCAGGCGCGATCCCAGGAAGCGTTTGTCGGCCAGCGCATCGGCGACACCGGCTACCTCTACGTCATCGATTCCCAAGGCGACGTGCTGTTCCACCCGGAGCATGAAGTCGCCGGCGCGAACATGTCGCAGTTCGCCTTCGTGCGCCACCAGATGAACCGGCGCGAGGGGTTCATAGAGTACATGTGGCGCAACCCGGACGAAAAGACGCCCCGCGCCAAGGCCCTGTTCATGACCTACTTCGAGCCCTGGGACTGGATCATCTCCGTATCCAGCTACCGCGAGGAGTTCGCCTCACTCATATCGGCCGAGGATTTCCGCGAGGACATCCTCGGAATACGCTTCGGCGAGAGCGGCTACGCCATGCTGCTCGACGAGCACGGCGACCTGCTCATCCATCCCATCATATCGGCGAAGGAATTCCACGCCATCACCGCAACCAACAGCACCCTTATAGACGAGGTCACCGCCAACGATTCCGGCTCGTTTCGCTACTGGTGGAAAAACCCGGGGGAGGAAAGCCCCCGGGAGAAGATCATGGTCTACCGCACGCTGCCGCTGCTGGACTGGTACGTGGCGGGAACCGCGTACATGGAGGAATACCGCGCGCCGCTGCTGCGGCTTCAGAACATCCTACTGCTGGGCGCGGCGCCCTTCCTGGCCATTTTGCTGCTGGTCACGGCAGCCATCGCCAGCTCCATCACCCGGCCGCTCAGAGAAATCATGCGCGGGTTCGCGGCGGGCGGACACGGCAACCTGTCCGTGCGCATCCATCGCAAGGCCCGGGACGAGGCCGGCCAGCTTGCCCGATACTTCAACCAGTTCATGACGCGCATGCAGGAGTACGAGCAGGATCTGCGCAATGAGATAGATGAACGCATCGCCGCCGTGCGCGCGCTGGAAAAGAGCGAGCATCGCTACCGCATGCTGTTCGAGTCCCTGCAGGACGCCTTCGCGCTGCACGAACTGGTGGCCCCGACCGGAGAGGCCCGTCCTCCCATGGACGTCGCGCCCGTTGATTTCCGCCTTCTCGAGATGAACCCGGCTTATATCCAGCTCACCGGCCTGGAGCCCCGGCGCGCCATTGGGCGGCGAATATCCGGGCTCGATCATGACATGTCCGCCTATTGGCCCCGGTTGTACCGCCATCTGGCGCACTGCGACATGCCGACCCGGTTCGGCGACTACGCCCCGGAGCTGGAGCGGTACTTTCATGTCATGGCCTATCGGCCGGAGGAAAACGTCATCGCCGTGATCATCGCCGACGTGACCGAGGCCAAGACCGCCGAGGAGGAAATGCGCCGGGCGCGCAACTACGTGCGATCCATGATCGACTCCATGCCCTCGGTCATCTTTTCGGTGGACCTGGACGGCCTCGTCACCCAATGGAACGTGGAGGCCGAGAAGCTCACCGGCGTGATGCGCGACCAGGCCCTGGGCCGACGCTACGACACCTTGTGGGGCCTGCTCGAGCGCAACGCCGGCATTGTGGAGCAGGCGCTGGCGGAAAGCAGGCCCGTAACCAGGAGCGATGTGGTGCTGCACGACGGCGACGAGCAACGCAGCTTCGAGATGATGGCCTACCCGCTCGTCATCACATCAATTGAAGGCGCCGTCGTCCGCGTGGACGACGTTACCCAGCGCATGCGCATGCAGGTGATGCTGGCCCAGTCGGAAAAGATGATGTCCGTAGGCGGCCTCGCCGCGGGCATGGCGCACGAGATCAACAACCCGCTGGGCGGCATCATCCAGGGAGTACAGAACGTGCGGCGGCGGCTGCTGGACGACATTCCGGCGAACCGGCGCGCCGAAGAAGCCTGCCGCCTGAACCGCGAGGCCATGGCATGCTACCTGGAACAACGCGGCATTCTCGAGTTTATCGAGAGCATCCGGGAATCCGGAGAACGCGCTTCCCGGATCGTGGCCAACATGCTGGAGTTCAGCCGCACCAGCGCGCCCGTGCGCGAGCACACCCCGGTGCACGATCTCATGGAGAAGGCCCTCTCCCTTGCCGCCAGCGATTACGATTTGAAAAAGCGCTGGGATTTCAAAGTCATCGAGATAGAACGATCCTATGACGAGCACGTGGACAAGATTCCCTGCTCGGCCTCGGAAATCGAGCAGGTGCTGCTCAACCTTCTGAAGAACGCAGCCCAGGCCCTGTTCTCCGGCATGCCCACCTCGGACGGCGGGCCGCCGCGCATCGTCATGCGCACCCGGCTGGAGGAAGACTCCGTGCGCATCGAGATCGCCGACAACGGTCCGGGCATGGACCGCACCACAGCCCAGCGCATCTTCGAACCCTTCTTCACCACCAAAGAAGTGGGAGAGGGCACGGGCCTCGGACTCTCCGTCTCCTACTTCATCATCGTCCAGAACCACGGCGGCGATATATTCGTGGACTCCAGCCCCGGCCAGGGCGCCACATTCGTCATACGCCTGCCATTATTGTTCGGCAGCCGTCTGCGTCCTTGAAATCCGAGCGCAGGGAGGGTATTTGTCGGGAGCTTACCCCCTCTTCTCCCACCACAACAAGGACCCGGCCATGATCCCTGTCATTCTCGTCCTTGCCGTTCTCGTCGCCCTGACCCTCTATGTGATCGCCGTCTACAACGGCCTCGTGCGCAAGCGCAACCTCGTACAGGAAGCGTTCAGCGGCATAGACGTGCAGCTCAAGAAGCGCACGGACCTCATTCCCAACCTCGTGAACACGGTGAAGGGGTACATGGAGCACGAGCGCGAGGTCCTGGAACAGGTGACCCGCTACCGGGCAGAGGCGCAACGCGCGGGCGAAC
>JBMCLC010000352.1:0-3193 GCA_048614715.1 Oceanidesulfovibrio sp. | reverse complement strand
CACTGGATCAAGATGAAGGACAACAAGATCGAGAACTTCCAACTCGTGGTGCCCTCCACCTGGAACCTCGGTCCCCGCGGCGCCGAAGGCGATCTGAGCCCGGTCGAGGAAGCCCTCATCGGCACCCCCATCGCCGATCCCAAACGCCCCGTGGAAGTGCTCCGCACCGTCCACTCCTACGACCCCTGCATCGCCTGCGGCGTGCACATCATCGATCCCGAGTCCAACGAGACCTACAAGTTCAAGGTCCTATAAAACCCGGATCGCAACTGCAATCGAAAAAGCGGGAGCCCGGAACCACGGGTTCCCGCTTTTTTCACCAATATCATCATGGCCGACAATTCATCGAACGACACCAGAATACTCGTCCTCGGCGTGGGAAACATTCTCTTCACCGACGAAGGCATCGGCGTGCGCTGCGTGGAAAAAATCCAGCAAGAATACGATGCCTCGCCCAACGTCGAGCTCATGGACGGCGGCACCCTCGGCACCAAGCTCATGGACTTCATCATGAACTGCGACATGCTCGTGGTCGTCGACGCCGTCCTCGGCAAGAGCGAGCCCGGCTCCATCTACCGTTTCGATGGCGACGAACTGCGCAAATCGCTCGCCTTCAAAAACTCCTTGCACCAGACAGACCTCGTGGATACGCTCGTCATGTGTGATCTGGCAGGCCACAGGCCCGACGCCGTGATCATCGGCATGGAGCCGGAGGACTACCACACCATGAACGTGGAGCTCTCCGAAACCGCCAAGGCCCGCCAGGACGCCCTGGTCCAGGCAGTCATCGAGGAAGTCGAAAAACACGGCGGGAACATCACCCGCCGGAATACATAGAGGCGTATCATATGTGTCTGGCAATCCCCGCTAAGATCGAAGATATCAAGGAAGGCGTGGCCAACTGCCGCATCGGCGACAGCGAGACCTTCATCAAGGTCTCACTCATGCTTATGGACGGCGAGGTACAGCCCGGAGACTACCTTATCGTCCACGCCGGTTTCGCCATCCGCAAGCTCGATGAACAAGAAGCGCTGGAAACGCTGCAGATCCTGCGCGACATGGTCGAAGTGCAGTCCGGCGAGAAAGCCGGCTTCTGACGCGACAGGCTCCGCCCCTCGCGAATCGGCGTATGTGAGCGCTTCATGTCCGACCATCGGCCGACGACTGAGCCCGCGTCGCGGGTCTTCGTCTACGGCACCCTGAAGTGCGGCTACCACAACCACTCCCGCTTGTGCCGGGAACACGCCGGCAGCCTCGCCGGCTTCGTGCGTGGCCGCGTGGTGGACAGGCCGGAGGGGTTCCCCACCCTCTTCGTGCCGGTGGACGATGTACTCGCCGCCGGCTCGGACGATCTGCGGGCCGACTGCCGGCTCATTGAAACCCTGGACCAGAACAGCTACGACATGGCCGCCATACCCTCGCGCGAGCCGTGGCACTTTGTGGCGGGCGAGGTCTACACCTTCCGCGACGGCGCCGAAAGACTCCAGACTCTGGACATGCTGGAAGACTACATTCCGGGCGAACCGTCCATGTACTGTCGCGTCGCCCTTCCCGTGCGCACCAGCCATGGGGTGGTCCCATGCTGGGCATACATTTCCCCTCACTCGGCCCGTTTCCAGGCCGAACATGCGAGCCAGCCATGACCGAATCGAAACAATCCTTCTGGGCAGCGTCCAGACTGGCCTCCGTGCGGCCCTCCTTCATCCGCGAAATCCTCAAGGTCACGGAGGACCCATCCGTCATCTCCTTTGCCGGCGGCCTGCCCAACCCCGACCTCTTCCCCCTGGACGCCTTGAACGATGCGGCCTCCAAGGTTTTTCGGGACGAAGGGCCGCAAGCCCTGCAGTACTCCACCACGGAAGGCTTTTTTCCGCTGCGCGAGTGGATAGCAAACCGCTACGCCGGCCGCGGGGTGGAGGTCTCCCCGCAGGACATCCTCATCACCACCGGCTCGCAACAGGGGCTCGACCTCATCGGCAAGTGCTTCATCGACACCGGCGAAACCGTGCTGCTGGAACGCCCCGGCTATCTCGGTGCCATCCAGGCCTTCTCGCTCATGTCGCCGCGTTTTTGCACCACGCCGCTGGACAAGGACGGCCCTGCGCTGGAACCCATGGCCCAGACGCTGGCTCAGGACAAACCCACGGTGTTCTACGCAGTGCCCAACTTCCAGAACCCCTCCGGCGTGAGCTGGTCCGCGGAAAAACGCGCCGCCGCCGCCGGGCTGCTGCAGGAATCCGAAACCCTATTCGTGGAAGACGACCCCTACGGCGAGCTGCGTTTCGCCGGCACGGCCCATCCGCCCGTTTCCGCACGGCTCGAACCGAACCGCCGCATCTTGCTCGGCTCCTTTTCCAAAATAGCGGCCCCCGGCCTGCGCGTGGGCTGGCTCGTTGCCGGCCCCATGCTGCGCCGCCACCTGGTCACCGCCAAGCAGGCCGCGGACCTGCATACCTCCACGCTCAACCAGCGCATCCTCGCCCGCTTCCTGGAAGACAGTGATCTGGACGCGCACATCGCGAAAATCCGGGAGGCCTACGGCCGCCACGCCGCGGTGATGATCCAGGCAATGGAAAAGCTGTTCCCCGAGGACGTGGACTTCACGCGCCCCGAAGGCGGCATGTTTCTCTGGGCCACTCTGCCGGAGGGCTGCTCTGCCATGGAGCTCTTCGAAAGGGCCATCCAGGCCAAGGTCGCCTTCGTACCCGGCGCGCCCTTCCACGTGGATGGCAGCGGCGACAGGAGCATGCGCCTCAATTTCTCCAACGCCAGCGAAACCATGATCGAAGAAGGCGTTCGTCGGCTGGCCGGCTGCCTGAAAGAGTACCTTGCCACATGCTGACAGCATCCTTGACTTTGCTGCCAGCTTGCATAATCGTTTTTGTTTTGTCCCGTTAAAGGGATTGCATCCTTTTTCCACCCACGGACACCATGCCGCGGGAGCCGAATACCCATGAGCGATTACAAGAAGACACTGCACCTGCCCCAGACGAGCTTTCCCATGAAGGCCAACCTCAAACAGCGCGAACCCGAGATGCTCAAGCGCTGGGAGGAGACCGGCGCGTACGAGGCCATGGTCGCCGCCTCCGGCCAGGCCGGCGACTATGTGTTGCACGACGGCCCGCCTTACGCCAACGGCCATATCCACCTCGGCACCGCCCTGAACAAGGTGCTCAAGGACATCATCGTCAAG
>JBMCLC010000351.1:0-3206 GCA_048614715.1 Oceanidesulfovibrio sp. | reverse complement strand
TGCATGATCGACAATGGCCGCGACAATTCCGGGGACTCCCTACCCGATTCCGAATTGCAACGGCTCAAGCAAGAGCTGCGCGACGAAAGGGCAGCGCGGGAACACGCAGAACACGCCCTGACCCTGGCTGAAGCGAACCATGCGCGTCTGATCGATTGGAGCAGGAACAGCATCATCCGCCTGGATTCATCGTGCCGCATCCTCCACATGAATGAATACGCCGGCAATATCCTCAGAGCCGATCCCAACCTGTTCCAGGGGAAGCATTTCGCCGATCTGGGTTTTCCCCCGGATGTGGTCGACGCAAGACAAAACGCCGTGCGGGAGGTGTTCCGAACCGGAGAGCCGTTCGGCCAGGAACTCGATGTCGTCATCAACGGCAGCGCTCCCCGCTCGCTCCGCGTTCTCCTGCTGCCGGAGTTCGACGCGCACGGCCAAGTGGCGAGCGTCCTCTCCCTGTCCCGGGACATAACAAATTCCGACCTTTTTGAGCGCGAATACCGCATGCTGTTCAACAGCATGCGGGAAGGTTTCGCCCTCCACGAGATCATTCTGAACGAAGTCGGCGCGCCGTGCGACTATCGCTTCCTGGAGGTGAACCCCGCCTACGAACATTTGACCGGCATAGAATCCCATATGCTTCTGCGCCGCACCGTGCTCGAAGTTTTTCCGGACATCGATCCCGAGTGGATCGAGACCTATGGGCGCGTGGCCACGACGGGAGAGCCCGTCACGTTCGAGAAGTATTTCCCGAACCTGGCCAAGTATTTCCGCATCGAGGCATTCCGCCCCGCGGCTGGACGGTTCGCGACCTTTGTAATGGACATCACTGCGCGCAAGCGGGCTGAACGATTCCTGCTGGAAAGCGAAAACCGTTTCCGCAATCTCTTTGAAAACGCGCCCTTGCCGTATCAGTCCCTGGATTCAACCGGCTACTTCCTGGATGTGAATCGCAAGTGGCTGGATACGCTGGGATACGAAAAGAACGAGGTCGTGGGCCACTGGTTCGGGGATTTTGTCGGGCTTGGTTTTGCGGAGCATTTGGACCGCAACTTCCGCGCATTCCTGCTGGAATGCTCCATGGACGGCGTGGAACTCAAGATGCTCCGCAAAGACGGCTCACTTGTTGATGCATTCTTCAATGGCAGCGTGCAATACGACGCCCACGGCCAATACCAGCAAACGCATTGCATCTTCACCGACATCACGGAGCAAAAGCGCAACGAGCGTGAACTCATCGAAGCCAAGAACGCCGCGGAGCAGGCGAACACGGCCAAGAACGAATTCCTCGCCAACATGAGCCACGAGATCCGCACCCCGCTCAACGGCGTGCTCGGCATGCTCCAGCTGCTGCGCCACCGCGACTTGCGCCAGGACGAGCTCAAGTATGTGGAGACGGCGCTCAACTCCGGTCGCAACCTCCTGGCCCTGCTCAACGACATCCTCTGCCTTTCGGAAATCGAAGCCGGCGTGGCCCAACTGCAGGACAACCGGTTCGACCCCGTGGAAATCCTCGAAACCGTCCTGGACACATACAGCCAGCAAGCCAAGGCCAAGGGCGTAAGCCTGACTTTGCATACCGAGGACCTCCCGCCCGTGCTCGTGGGCGACGAGAGCCGGCTCCGGCTTGCGGCCTTCAACCTCGTAGGCAACGCCGTGAAGTTCACTGGCTCCGGTTCGGTGCAATTCGGCTTGCACGCCCTGCCCCACACCTGGACCTCTGCTTCCGGCGATGAATGCCGAAACACGCAACTTTTCGATTTATGGGTCCAGGACACGGGACCCGGCATCGAGCCGGACATGCTGGCCCGATGCTTCGACGCGTTCACCCAGGTGGATGGCTCATACACCCGCAAACACGGCGGCACTGGGCTGGGCCTGCGCATCGTCAAACGCATCACGGAACTCATGGGCGGCACCATCGCCATGGCGAGCGATCCGGGCCAGGGAACCGAAATCCATTGCACCATGCGGTTCGATGTCTTGTTCCACATGGCCGAGGCCGCAGCTTCGGCGTCCCCCGGAGCATCGGACGCCGTCCGGAAACGCAGCGTTCTGCTGGTGGAGGACGACCCCACCAACCGGATGGTGCTCACCAAGCTGCTGCAGTCCCTGGGCCACGATGTGGAGGCCGTGTCCAACGGCCTGCAGGCGCTCAACGCCGCGCGCGACAAGCGTTTCGAGATCGTGCTCATGGACGCCCAGATGCCGGTCATGGACGGAGTGCAGGCCACCCGCAGCCTGCGCGAGATGGACCCCTCATCCACGGCAACGCAGCCCGGCGTGCCCATCATCGCCATCACTGCCCACGCCATGTACGGCGACAGCGAGTACTTCCTGCGCGCCGGCATGAACGCCTACCTCTCCAAGCCATTGGATCTCGGCGAGGTCGCCCAGCTCATCGACAAACTCACCTGAGTCCGCTCCTCCGGTTTTTCCTCCGCGGAATCTCCATGGCACACGACGCGGCGGTATTTGCAGCGTCCTACAGGAAAAACGCATAGAAAGTGGCGCCGAGCATCATCGCGACCAACCCCGAGTTCACCGCCAGCCTCGCGGCGCCGTTCCGCAGCAGCGTGTAAATCACCGCGCCTGTCCCGCACCAGAGAGTATGGAACGTGACCTGAAAAACGAGGAACGCAAAGACAAAAAGCGCGCTGTCCTGGGGTCCTGCCTCTGCCGGCATGAACTGGCTGTACGCCGCCACGGACATGGCCCAGCTCTTGGGGCTGAGCGGATGTATGAGCACGCCCTCGAACAGGCCGGGCCTTTGCGCATGCTCCGGCGGGGCGGCGTGCATGCGGATGATCTTGGACACGAGATAGACGATGTAGACCGTGCCCAGGATGCGCAGAACCTGCGCTATCCACGGCCAGATCTGGAAGGCTTCACCCAGTCCGCACGCCACCAGCGAGTTCACCGCGGCAAAGCCCATGGTCGCGCCGATAAGAAAGGGCATGGCGCTCCAGAAACCCGTTGTCTGGCCAATGGCGAGCATGGCCATGTTTCCGGGGCCGGGCGTTCCGGTCATGGCCAGGAGAAACAACAGAAACGGCAAGAGTTTCCCTTCCATATCCAACCTCCGTACGACTGCGCATTCCGGGCACATCCACAATGTATGGTCCCACATGTCTGTATTGGATGCATACGATTGACATTGTGCCACAGTCAATGTAAACATTGTCTGCATGACAAAATGGCTACCG
>JBMCLC010000350.1:0-3210 GCA_048614715.1 Oceanidesulfovibrio sp. | reverse complement strand
CCATGGCGAGCGCGTGCGTCGCCGTCTCGGGCAGGTCGTCGGGATAGTGGGTCACGTAGATGTACCGCGCTCCGCACTGCACGGCGGCGTCCAGGGCGGCGAGGAACGCTTTGCGGGAGCCGGCGTCCAGGCCGGCGCACGGTTCGTCCAGCAGCAGGAGCATGGGGTCGTGCACCAGGGCGCGGGCCAGCAGCACCCGCCTGGCCAGCCCCGTGGAGAGCGTCCCGAACTCCGCGTCCGCAATATGATCCAGACCGAAGTGCGCCAGACACTGTTCCACGCGTTCGAGCATGGGCCTGCTGAGCACGTCGAAGGGCGCGAGACTGGCGAAGAATCCCGTGGAGACGATGTCGAACACGGTGAGCTCCTGCTCGATGCGCGCCTGCAGCTCGGAGGAGACGAACCCCAGACGCCGCTTGCGCCGCCACAGGCCGGACCGCTCCTGCTGCGGAAGGGGCCAGGGGGGCGGACTCGCCTCGGCGGCCGGCAGGCGGACGCTGCCGCCCGGCGCCGCGGGCAGCTCGCCCAGGATGAGTCGCAGCAACGTGGACTTGCCAGCACCATTCGGTCCGAGAACGGCCCAATTTTCCGTGGGCTCGGCCGTCATCCGCCAGCTTACGCCATGGAGCACGGGAGCGCCGTCGCGCACCACCGTGCACTCCGTCAGGCGCACCAGGTCCTCGCCGGTTGCGGCGGCGTCGCCCAGTCGCACGCCCTGGGGGCAGGAGCCGATGCGCGGAATGCTTGCCGCGTACATGGCGGCGGCTTCCCGAGGGGTGGCGCGCGCCGCGATGCGGCCGTGCTCGATAACCAGGGCGTGGCCCACGCCTGCGGGTATCTCGTCCGGCCTGTGGGTGGCCAGCATGAGCCGTGGCCCGGCTTCCTCGGCGGCTATGCGCTCCACAATATCCAGCGCCCGGCTCCGGGCGCGCTTGTCCAGTCCCTGGGTGACTTCGTCGAGCAGCAACAGGGAATGGCCGCGTCCCGCCGCCCGCCGCAGGGCGAGCAAGGCCCGCGCCACAAGCACTGCGCGGAGCTGGCCCTGGGACATGCGCACGGCCTGCACCCCGGCCAGGGAGGCAATGCCGAGATCGTCCAGCAGCTGGTCCACCCGCGACCACTCCGCGGCCGAGGGCCGGCGGTAAAGCAGTGGTCCGCCGTCCAGCCCGGAGGCGACGAGCTCCCTGCCGCGGATCGGACTCTCAAGCCGGCGGTAGCGTTCCTGCATATCCGGAGAAACGAGGCCGATACGCGTTTTGACCGGTCCGGGGGCGGAGCGGACCGCGCCGTCCAGGCAATAGGAGCGCGCGCTGCGCAAGGGATCATCCTCGTCCTGCGCCGGGGCGATATCCCCACGGACAAGCTCCAAAAAAGTAGACTTGCCGGCGCCGTTGCGGCCGAGAACAGCCCAGTGTTCATCCGGGAGCCAGGCAAAGGAGTCGATGCGCAGGATATCCACGCCGCCGCGCCGGACACGGGCGTTGTCGAATGCGACGAGTGGCTGGGCGTCCATAGGCGGTGGGCGGAATGCAGGGAGTAGAGCGCGGTGGGAAATGCGCAGCCGCGGCCGTTCGTGGAACAATGGTGCGCCGCTTCAGCGGCGGCAGGCTAATGCTCCAGCTCCCCGTTCTTGGTCATGTGGTATTCGATGAAGTTGATGAAATTGTCCTTGCCCATGTAGTTGGACAGCACCCTGGGCGAGGCCTGGGTGAGATCCACGTAAATGAGGCCGTCCAGGCAGTAGTTGAAGTCTGGGTCCACGTTGAAGGCCAGGATCTTGCCGCCCAGCTTGAGATACTGCTTGAGCAGCACCGGGATGCCTTTGACCACTGGTTCGATGTCTGTGATGACGCCTGAGACATCCTCCTCGGACTTGAAGATGTTGCGGAACTCGCGAATCTCGTGGCGCCGCATCTTTTTCAGACGTGGCGGCACCTTGGGCTTGACCAGTTTGGAGAGGTCGGAAATCCAGTTGTTCTCGCGCATGTAGCGCACGATCATTTCCCGCGAGATGGGCGAGTAGTCGCTGGAAATGGAGACCGGTCCGAACAGGGTCTTGTAGTCCGGCGACAGCAGCACGTACTGGGCGATGCCTTTCCACAACAGGAGCAGGGGCGCAAAGCTGCGCTGGTATTCCGGCCGAACGAACGAACGGCCCATCTCCAGGGCCGGTCCCATGCGTTCGAAGAGCGCAGGCTTGAAGGAAAAAAGCGAGCTTGTGTAGAGGCCCTCTATGCCGTGCTGTTCGATGATCCTGTCGGTGCGGCCGATGCGGTAGGCGCCCACAAGCTCCTGCTTTTCCTGCTCCCAGACGAAGAGGTGCTCGTAGTACTCGTCGTAGCGGTCCAGATCTATGCCCTTGCCCGTGCCTTCGCCCACCTGGCGGAAGGTATGTTCGCGCAGCCGGCCTATCTCCTCGAGGATGTTCGGAATGGCCTGGGCCTTGGCCTTGTAGACCCGATACTGATTCATTTCCACGAGCATGTTGTCCGGCGGCAGGCTCTCCATCTCGTTCATGAGCAGCTTGGGGTCCTTGCCTTCTATGACCGGCTCCAGGGCCCGGGGCTGGGTTTTGCCCGGCTCATGGGAATTCCGCTTGAGCAGCGGCAGGCGCAGCTTGAAGCGCGCGGGCTTTTCCTCCTCCACCCGCCGCTTGAGCATGTAGGTGCGCAGTCTGAGGTAGGCCATGAGCTCTTCGTCCCGGCCCAGCCGCTCTATCTTCTTGTAGGGAATGAGATTGCCGATGCGCACCGGAAAGCTGCGGCCCTGGCGCTTGATGAACTGCCTGGGCAGCAGCGCCGTGCGCAGCCTGGGATGCACGAACCCCGCCATATGGAATATGGGGCCGTTGGCGCCCGGAAAAAAGACCGGCAGCACCGGGGCCTGGGTATGGTGAATGATGCGGCCCACGGTGCGGTTCCAGGCCGGATCCATGATCCTGCGCTTGTGCAGGTCCAGGTGGGAGACCTCTCCGGACGGAAAAATGGCGATCACGTGGCCTCCGCGCAGCCAGCGGATGGATTCCTTGAGCGGCTTGATGTTCTTCTTCAGGGAATCGGCGCTGCCGAAGTTGTCCACGGTGATTATCATGTCCCGCAGCTCCGGGATAAGGCCCAGCAGGTAATTGCCCATGATCTTCACGTCGTCGCGCGCCCGCTTGAGCATGGCGCCGAGGATGACGCCCTCGATGGCTCCGAACGGATGGTTGGC
>JBMCLC010000349.1:0-3211 GCA_048614715.1 Oceanidesulfovibrio sp. | reverse complement strand
GGAAACAGCTCGACCTCGATCTGGCGCGCCATTTCGCTCTTGAGCTGGCGCTTGTCCCGGGTCACCGTCTCCATCACGTTCTTCAGGGTGATGGTCATCTCGTCCAGTTCCCGGCGCTTGCGCAAGAGTTGCTGCTCCAGGGAGCCTGAGTCGTGCTGGGCGTCCACGAAAACCTGGTAGCAGGTAGAGCCGGAAAGCTTGGCCGGGGTCAGCCTCAGATTCGCCTGCACGCCGTTGCCGTCGGCGTCCTTGCAGGAAACGGCCTCCAGACTCGTGGGGCGATCGGCGCCGCCTTGTATCTCGCACATGAACCGGCGTCCGCCGTCGCCGTCGAACAGCGAGGTGGCCTCGCGGCCGGCTATTTCGCCTTCTCCACCGAACAGATCCCGGGCGCTGGGGTTGGCGGCAAGGACCTTGCCGTCACCGTCAAAGAGCAGCAAGGGCTTTTCCACGGTGCGAAAAGCATGGTGAACAGTGTCTTGGTGTCTTCCGGGGCGGCTTTGTAGTCCTGCGACTCGTCCTGTTCCCGCCGCAGGGAATTCATGCCGGCGCCGGCGCCGGCGTCATAATTGTTCTGCTCGTGTTTCATGAAATCCATATAACTCCTCCTTGACATGTGAACGACAGACGCAAGGAATCTCACGCTTCGCGGACATGCTCTGATGGTGTGAAGACAACACTCAGCATTCCCTACCTAGCGCATCGCGCACCCCCGTCACATCAGTGGGGAACCCCTTTTCATGTCAGAAGAAGAGTATAAGAGGTGTAGGACAAAGGCCTACATCTGGGGTGGTGCTCAACAACCACGGGATGTTGGGACCGGTTACCGCTCGCTGCGCCCGGATCGCTGAGAAGCACGGAAGCAGCGCCGTTTCACGCATAACGCCCGGCGCGAACGCGAAGCGCCCCCGCCGACAGCCGTGTTCGGATGCGTGGGAACGAACCGGGCCGCGGCAGGCGGTTACCGGAACCTGTCGGCGTCTATCTCGTGCCGTTTGATGATCTTCTGCAACGAGACGCGCTCCAGGCCGGAAAGCCGCGCGGCCTCGGAGACATTGCCCTGGGTGCGCTGCAACAGGTCCGATACGTAAGCGCGGGTGAAGGCCTCCACCACGCGGGCCTTGGCGTCCTTGTAGGACTCCGACGTCTCGCCGCTCGAACAGCTGTTCCCTTCCGAACTCAGGGACAGATAGACGTGCGGCATGTCCACTTCTTCCCCGCGGCAGAACACGCACAGCCGGCGCATGAAATTCTGGAGTTCGCGCACGTTGCCCGGCCAGTGGCGAGCCGCCAGAAACCCCGGCACCTCCGGCGCCAGCCGTTTGGGCGGTATGCCCATCTCCCGGCAGCTCTCCGAGAGAAAGTAGTTGGCCAGGAGCGGCACGTCCTCGCAGTGTTTGGCAAGCGACGGCGCCTGCACGGTGAGCACGTTGAGCCGGTAGAAAAGGTCCTCGCGGAAGAGTCCCTCGCGAATTTTCTCCTGGAGGTCCCGGTTCGTGGAGGCCAGGATGCGCACGTCCACGGGCACGCTACGGCTGGAGCCCACGGGCCGCACCTCCCGTTCCTGAAGCACGCGCAGGAGCTTGGTCTGGATGTTCATGGAAATGTCGCCAATCTCGTCGAGAAGCAGCGTGCCGCCGGAGGCCTCCACGAAAATGCCCTTGTGGTGGCGGTCCGCTCCGGTAAAGGCGCCCTTTTCGTGGCCGAACAGCTCGCTTTCGAGCAGCTGGTCCGGAATGGCCGGGCAGTTCACCGTGAGCAGCGGCTTGTCCCTCCGCGAGGAGAGCTTGTGGATGGCGCGGGAGATACGCTCCTTGCCCGTGCCCGACTCGCCGGTGATAAGCACGGTGTAGTCGCTCTGGGCCACGGCACGAATCTGCTCCTTGAGCCGGCGCATGGCCGTGGATTCGCCTACAAGTTCGTCGTCCATTTCCCGGGAGGCCACCCAGGAGCGCAGGGAGAGGTTTTCCTCGAGCAGCCGGTGGCGCTCCAGCCCCTTGCCCAGGGTTCGCAGCAGGGCTTCCTTGTCCACGGGTTTCGTCAGAAAATCATACGCACCGGCCTTGAGGGCTTCCACGGCCGTTTCAATGGAGCCGTACCCCGTGAGCAGAACGACCGAAAGCGCGGGCTCCATGGCGATGGCCTGCTTGAGAAGCTGGAGGCCGTCCATGCCCGGCATGCGCAAATCCGTGAGCATCAGGGCGACCGACTCCTGCTCCAGAATCTCAATAGCCTCGGAGGCGCTGGCGGCGCGCAGGCACCGGTAGTCCGGATGTTCGCCCTCCACCAGACGGGCCAGCCCGCGGGTGTATTCATCCTGGTCGTCCACCAGGAGCAGTGTCGGTGCTGCGTCGTATTCTGCCATCAGAAAACCTCTTCCGCCTCGACCAGCAAAGACGCGGGCAACCGCAGTACGAACACGGCGCCGCGGCCCCCCGGCCTGGATTCTACCCGCACCTCGCCGCCCAGCTCCTGCGCCAGGCCGTAGACCACGGCCAGACCGAGGCCGGTGCCCTTGCCCACTTCCTTGGTGGTGAAGAAGGGATCGAAGATGCGGTCCACGATCTCGTCCGGGATGCCCGGCCCGTTGTCCGCCACGCTGACGTACACGCCCTGGTCATCCTGCCCGGCGCTCACGGTTATCTCGCCGGCCCGCTCCATGCCGGACACGGCGTCGAGGGCGTTGAGTATAAGGTTGGAGAATATCTGCTCCAGCGCCTGCGGGTCCACCCGCAGGGCCGGCATGTCCGTTTCCACGTCGGTGCGCAGGGAAACGCCCATCTTTTCCGCCTGCACGGAGAACACCTCGGCGGATTCACGGGCGACCAGGGCGGGCTGGCACGGCCCAAGCCCCGGCTTGCGCGAACGGGCGAAGTTTAGCAGGTCCTGCAGGACATTCTGCGCCTTGTGGGTATGGTCCAGAATGATCTGGGCGTCGGCCTGCTGCTGTTCGTTGGCGGCCGAGGCCATGAGCAACTCGGCGTAGCAGTGGATGATGCCCAGGGGATTGTTGATCTCGTGCGCGAGCCCGGCGGCGAGCCGGCCCACGGTGATGAGTTTTTCGTGCTGCTGCAGACTGGCGAGCATGCGCCGCTCGGCCGTGTTCTCGCGCGCATAAACCACGAGCCGGCGGGAGGTCAGGTCTTCCACCTCCGGCAGCGGATACAGACTGACGGCGAAGGAGCGGCCCTCGGGCAGGGAAAGCTCGGAG
>JBMCLC010000348.1:0-3221 GCA_048614715.1 Oceanidesulfovibrio sp. | reverse complement strand
CCGAAGAGGTCCCATTACAGGACGCCGTGGTCGGGCTGGCTGGCGACCATGCCAATGAGCCCCAGCGCGCCGCCAACCGCCAGATAGTTGAGGATGGAGGTGATGCGGAACCAGTCGGGATGGTCCGTATCTCACTCCAGATACCCCTCGGAGCGCCCGCATCACCCGGCGTCAACGTTCCGTCCTCCGAAGCCGGCAGCGGACCGGCGCGAGGACTCGCCGCGCCGCGGTAAATATCTGCCGCGCTAGCCTGGCACCGTCCTTGCTAAAGAATCGGCATCGGATCATGAAGGACCGTTGTGGGGAAAAACCTGCCGCGCACGGACGCGGAGCACGGGAAGCAAGGAGGAGCGGCCATGGACGGCTTGCACGAGACCAACACCACGTATCACCACTACGCCCCGGCCGTGCGCACGGAGACCATGCCCGTGGAAATCCATGAAGTCAGCGTTCCGGGCATGGAACGGTACATCGAGATTTCACGGCTCATCTACAGCTCCATGGGCCGTCGCTTCGGCCCCCTGGCGCGCATGCGCGAATTCTGGCGCTGGCTTACGGGACGCAACGCCGTCGTCTAGCCGGTCCCGGAGGGGCCGCGCCCATTCTGCATAATACACCGGAGTCGAGGCGCCGAGAGCGCTTTCGGTCTTCGCATTGAAAGCCCCCCGAGGCCCATGAAAGGCTTTGGGGGGTTCTCGCGTTCAAAAAAGGAACAGTCCCGGCAGCGGCTATACGTTGACATTGTCGCGGACGGGGCGCTTCCGAAGTGGAGGTCAGGATTTCGAGCAGCGCATGGCCAGGCGCATCCGCCGGCGTTCCGCGGCCTCGTCCTGTCGGCGTACGTCTTCGTCCGTTTCCGGAATGAGCGGCGGCACTTCCAGCGGCTTGCCGTCTTCCGTGAGGGCGACGAAGGTCAGGTAGGCCGAGTTCGTGTAGCGGACCTCGCCGGTGGAGAGGTTTTCCGCCTCCACCCGCACGCCCACTTCCATGGACGTCTTGCCCACGCCGTTCAGGTTCGCCTTGAGGTGCACGAGTTCGCCCACGAACACGGGCCGGATGAAGTCCACCCGGTCGATGGAGGCCGTGACCGCGTTGCCGCGCACGTGGCGCATGGCCACCATGCCGGCCGCTGTGTCGATGTGCTTGAGGATGACGCCGCCGTGGCCGTGGCCCAGGGGGTTGGCGTCCTGCGGCAGTACGAGGTGGGTCATGGTGATACGGCTGGCGCTGGGCGGTTTCCCTTCCACGTTTGGCTCCTGGTCTTGGTTGGCGTATCGGTTCATCGTTCCCGCGTCCTGGCGCGACAGATTCCGACTTTGTCGTTGTCGCGGGGCGGCCGCGCCGGGCATGAGGCCGAGGGGCACAGTATGCTCGATTGCGCCTGGCATGCCAAGAATGCAGTCAGGCTGGGTTCAATCCGCCGACGCGCCCTGGATCTTGAGCACCACGGTTGTGATGTCGTTGGTCTGCGGCGCCTTCCCGCGGAACCGTGCGGACTCGGTTCTGCTGTGGCCGGCGATATCCGCGCCGAGGCGCTCCAGGGCGCGCGTGCCGAAAAAATGCATGACCACGAGAGGCGCGAGGCTGACGGCGAGCAGCACGAAGAGGAGTTTAGAGCGAAGCGACACGACGTCATCGCCTCCGGCCGCATGCAGGACGGGCGGCTACCGGATGGGTCGGAACGTCCCTGGTGGACGCGAGTATACGCGAGCCGGAGGCTTTGTAAAACCACGCGGCATTGAAACGCGCGTTCCGTGTCAGGCCTGTTCCGGCTTCTCGGAATCCCGCGCCGCAAGGAGGGGCAGTTCGAAGGTGAAGGTGCTGCCCATGCTGGGGGTGGATTCAACCCAGATGCGGCCGCAGTAATGGCTCACTATCTGGTTGCAGATGGACAGGCCCAGGCCTGTTCCCACCGGCTTGTCGCGCAGGGTGTCGTCGGTAGGCGCCTGGAGGAACTTGTCGAAGATACGCTCCAGGTCGTCCGGAGGGATGCCGATGCCTGTATCCTGCACGCTGAAACGGTAGTAGCCGTTCTGGGTGGGCGCGGCGGTAATGATGATGCGTCCGGACGGCGTGAACTTGATGGCGTTGTTGAGCAGGTTGATGCAGATCTGGAGGTAGCGGTCAGGGTCGACGCGCATGGAGGCGTCCTCTTCGTCGATGTCCACCACGAGTTCTATTTCCGGCTTCTGCTCGAATTGAGGCTCGACCGCTTCCAAAGCTTGATGCGCGAGAGTTCTGCACGAACAGATGAGGTCGCGCCACTCCACCTGGCCCGACTCGATCTTGGAGAGGTCGAGTATCTCGTTGATCAGCCTGGTGAGCCGTTCGCCCTCGCGGCCGATGATCTCCAGATTGGAATGCATGCGTTCGATGCGGCTCTGGAAATCGTCCTGTTCGCTGATATCCGTTGCATTGAGCCGGGCGAGCTCCCTGTTGACCAGCTTGGCGAAGCCCAGGATGGAGGTCAGCGGCGTGCGCAGCTCATGGGATATGGAGGAGAGGAAGTCGGATTTGAGCTCGTCGAGCTCGCGGAGCCGTCGGTTGGCCGCCTCGAGCTCCTCGGTCTTTTCGAGCAGGGAGCCGGATCGTTCCTCCACGAGTTGTTCGAGGTTCTTGTTCACGATGTCGAGCTGCTCCTGGGCGAGTACGCGCTGGGAGATGTCGTTGAGAAGAACGTATATCGCCTTGATGCTGCCGCTTTCGTCCCGAGCGCACTTGACCGAGAGCATGGTGTAGGCCGTGCTGCCGTCTCCGCGCAGAAAGCGCACGTCCAGGGCGTAGCCGTCGGTTTCACCGTTGAGCATGGCGTCGAAACGAACCTGGTCCAGGCCGTGGTCCTCGGGGTGGATGATCTCCGACCACTGCGTGGCCATGATGGTTTCGCGTGGGTAGCGCAACAACTCGCAGAACCTGTCGTTCACCTCAAGCCAGCGCGTGCCGGTGTCGTCCATCACGGCCATGCCGATGAGCCCGAGTTCGAAAAGACCGCGATAGAAGTAGGTGCTGTCCTCCAGAGCCTTGTAGGAGCGCGACAGCTCGTACGCCATGTGGTTGATGGCATCCTCCATGAGGCTCCATTCGTCGTCGCGCTTCAAGTCGATGCGATGCTCAAGATTACCGGTTCGCAGACTTTCGATGCCCTGGCGCAGGATGTTCAGCGGACGCCGGAAATGGCGCACGCGGAAAAGGTGGGTGAGGAAGACGAGAGCCGACAGCAC
>JBMCLC010000347.1:0-3225 GCA_048614715.1 Oceanidesulfovibrio sp. | reverse complement strand
CCACCAGCACAAGGGAGCGGTGGACGGTCCCACCATCCTCGTTGTGGGCGGCATCCAGGGCGACGAGCCCGGCGGGTTCAACGCCGCCTCCCTGCTCGTTACCCATTACACCATCCACCGCGGCAACGTCTGGATCGTACCCAACCTCAACTTCATCTCCATCATCCAGCGCCAGCGCGGGGTCTACGGCGATCTCAACCGCAAGTTCTCCTTTCTCGGACAAGGCGACCCCGAGTATCCCGTCATCGAGAAGATCAAGTCCATAATCACCGACGACCGCGTGGACATCGTGCTCAATCTCCACGACGGCAGCGGCTACTACCGCCCAGCGTATGTCGACTCCATGCGCAACCCCCACCGCTGGGGTCAGAGCGTGATCATCGACCAGGCCCGGATCAATGCGCCCTACGGCAACCTGCTGGCCATGGCGGAACAGGCCGTCTCGCGGGTCAACGAATCCTTGTGCGATCCTGAGCACGTATACAACGTGAAAAACACCGAGACGCGCCTGGGCGACAAGGAAATGGAAAAGACGCTGACCTACTTCGCCATCAACGAGGACAAGGCGGCCTTCGGCGTGGAGGCGTCCAAGAGCTTCCCCACCAGCCTGCGCACCTACTACCATCTGCACGTCCTCGAGGCGTTCATGGATATCATGGGCGTCGAGTACTCCCGCGATTTCGAACTCGACGTGGCCGAGGTGGAAAGGACCATTGACGCGGACGCCGCCGTGGCGCTGTACGACAGCCGGATTTTCCTGGACCTGGGCAACGTGCGCAGCAACCTGCGCTACGTTCCCCTGAAGAAGAACGCCCGCCTGGCCTTCGCCTCCACCAACCCGCTGGTCACGGTGGTGGGCGAAGGCGCCAACTACGACGTGTTCTACGGCAACCGCCGCATCACCAACCTGCATCCGCAGTATTTCGACTACGACGCAGCGCCGGATACGGTGACCCTGGACGTGGACGGCCGCCGGATGGACGTGCCCATGGGCCGGCGGGTCACGGTGGGGGATTCCTTCACCGTGGAGCCGAAACCCGGCTACCGCATCAACGTGATCGGCTTCACCAGTGACGGCGCGGACAACGAATGCGGCATCCGCATCCGGCGCGAGGACATCATGGAGCGCTACTCCGTGGACACGGACGGCTCCGTCTTCCGCGTGGAGATATACCGCGAGGAGAGCAACTCCTTCTCGGGCATGGTGCTTGTGGACTTCGACACGGCCCGTACCGATCCCTCGCCCGGCGCCCAGCCCGCCACGCTCTCGCCCATGCGGGTCATATCCGAGGGGAGCAGCCCGCCCCCCTTCCAGGCCCAAGCCGCTGACAGCGCTGCCTCGCGCTAGCCGGACGATCTGGTCCGAAAAGGCTGTGTACTGCGGGGCCGGGCCTCGCAATGCAGCTTGAATACAATTAAAAATCGCCCGACTGGACAAAAGTCGCTTGCCCGAAGTATATACGGCTATTCTCGATCCAAGATGATCCGTACTGGCCGCCTGGTTCTCCGGCGCGCCCGCCATTTTCCCCGGCCAGGCGATGGAACGCGCCGTTCGCGCCGAATACAAGACGGAGAGACGCATGAGCAAAACCATCAATCTGTCTGTGGCCGAAGAACGGCCCAACACCGAGATTGAAACCGCCACCCTCACGGTGCGCGGCAAATCCTATGAACTGCCCGTGCTCAAAAGCAGCGAGGCTGAACTCGCCATCGACATCACCCAGCTGCGCAGCGAAACCGGCGTCATCACATTCGACCACGGCTACGCCAACACGGGCTCCTGCAAAAGCTCCATCACTTTCGTTGACGGCGAGAACGGCATCCTGCGCCACCGCGGCTACCCCATCGAGCAGCTCGCGGAGAAGAGCTCCTTCGTGGAGCTGGCCATGCTGCTCATCTTTGGCCAGCTGCCCAGCATGGACGAGCTCGACCACTTCCGCTCCATGCTGCGGGAACAGGAACTGCTCCACGAAGACCTGCTCCACCACTTCGACGGTTTTCCGCCCAACGGCGAGCCCATGGCCATCCTTTCCGCGGTCATCAACTCCCTGGGCAGCTACCACCCGGACCTCTACGAGTTCGAGGACGAATACCAGTTCCGCCGCGCCTGCGCGAAGATCATAAGCAAGGTCCGCACCATCGCGGCCTTTGCCTACCGCAAGTCCATCGGCCGGCCGTTCATGTATCCCAACCCCAACAAGAGCTACTGCGCCAACTTCCTGCACATGATGTTCTCGGTGCCGTACAAGATCTACGAGCCGCCGCTGGGCGCGGTGCGGGCCTTGTCGCTTTTCCTCATCGTGCACGCGGACCACGAGCAGAACTGCTCCACTTCCACGGTGCGCATGGTGGGCTCCACCCAGGCCAACCTTTTCGCCTCCGTCTCCGCGGGCATCTGCGCCCTGTGGGGCCGGCTGCACGGCGGCGCAAACGCAGCCGTGGTCCACATGCTGCGCGACATCCGCGACAACAACATCAAGGTAGAGGATTACCTGGAGAAGGTGAAAAGGAAGGAATTCCGGCTTATGGGCTTCGGCCACCGGATCTACAAGAATTTCGATCCGCGCGCGCGCATCCTTAAGGGCGCGACCCACGAGTTGCTGCTCAACATAGGCCAGTCGGACGACGAACTGCTGTCCATCGCCCAGGAACTGGAGGAAGCCGCCCTCTCCGACGACTTTTTCATCGAGCGCAAGCTCTACCCCAACGTGGACTTCTATTCCGGCATCATCCTGCGCGCGCTGGGCATTCCTGTCAACATGTTCCCGGTCATGTTCGCCATAGGCCGCATGCCGGGCTGGATATCCCACTGGTACGAGGAATACCGCCAGCCGGTGCGCATTCACCGTCCGCGCCAGCTTTACATGGGATTCAACGAACGCGACTATCTGCCTGTGGAAAATCGATAGCGACCGATCCGGCCGGGGCGCTTCGGCGCCCCTCGCGCCTTTTCATCCAGAGATATTTCCATCTGAAATAATCCGGTTTTATTTCAGATAAATGCGCACGAGCACCACTCGCTTTGGATGTCCTATCCGCGGACCTTGCCCACGTCCACGTGGCGCAGGGCCTCGTGTATCTCGTCCACGAGATCCATGAACGGCTTGCTGGCGAAGAACTCGAGCGACTGCGTATGCTCCGGGTGGGCCATGACCGCCTTGGTGAAGAAGTAGGCCGCCTCGCTGCGCTCGCCGCCCGTCTCCAACACCCGCAACGCCTCGACCT
>JBMCLC010000346.1:0-3229 GCA_048614715.1 Oceanidesulfovibrio sp. | reverse complement strand
AAGTCCGGCGCCGATGGCGGCCAGGCAGGATTCCACCTTGGGGATCATGCCGCCTTGGACCGTGCCGTCGCCTATGGCCATGGCCGCCTTGGCCATGGACATGGAGGAGATGAGCTCGCCGTTCTTGTCCAGAATACCGGCCACGTCCGTGAGCAGGATGAGTCGCTTGGCTCCGAGGGCGGCGGACACGGCGCCGGCCACGGAATCGGCGTTGATGTTGTAGGTGCGGCCCATTTCGTCCACGCCGATGGGGGCGATGACGGGTATGAAACCCTCGCGTTCCAGGGAATAGATGAGGCTCGTTTCGATGTGCGTCACCTCGCCCACGCGGCCCAGGTCTATGATCTCCGGCGGCGTATTGACGCCGGTGGTGACCGCCATCTCAAGCTGGCGGCAGCGCACGCACCAGCCGTCCGTGCCGGAGAGGCCCACGGCCTTGCCGCCGTGGAGGTTGAGGAGGTTGACGATTTCCTTGTTGACCTTGCCGCCCAGGACCATTTCGACCACGTCCATGGTGGCTTCGTCGGTCACTCGCATGCCCTCGCGGAACGAGCATTGGATGTTGAGCTGTTCCAGGAGCTTGCCGATCTGCGGGCCGCCGCCGTGCACGAGTACCGGGTTGACCCCGATGTATTTGAGCATGACCACGGATTTGGCGAAGGCCACCTTGAGGGCTTCGTCCTTCATGGCGTGGCCGCCGTACTTGATGACCACGGACTGGCCGTGGAAATTGCGGATGTAGGGGAGGCTCTCCATGAGGAGCTTGGCAACGCGCGTGCCTTTGTCGTGGGCGGTCATTTCGGCCTCCGTCTTCTTGTATGCCACGGTGTCTCTTGCGGTAGCGGTTAGAGGATGTAGCGCGACAGATCGCGGTCTTCAATGATGTCGGCGAGATGCTCGCGCACGTAGTCCGCGTCTATGGTGACGGCCTCGCCCTTCTTTTCCGGAGCTTCGAAGGACAGCTCGGTGAGTACCTTTTCGATGATGGTGTAGAGCCGGCGCGCGCCGATGTTGTCCGTCTCCTCGTTGGTGCGGGCGGCGAAGGAGGCGATCTCGCGTATGGCGTCGTCCGAGAACCGCACGGATATCTGTTCGGTTTCCAGCAGGGCGACGTACTGTTTGGTCAGGGCGTTCCTGGGCTCGGTGAGGATGCGGTAGAAATCCTCCTCCTCCAGGGGGGCGAGCTCCACGCGCAGGGGGAATCGGCCCTGCAGCTCGGGCACGAGGTCCGAGGGCTTGGCCGTGTGGAACGCGCCGGCCGCGATGAAGAGGATGTGGTCCGTGCGGATCATGCCGTGCTTGGTATTCACGGTGGAGCCCTCCACGATGGGCAAAAGGTCGCGCTGCACGCCTTCGCGGGAGACCTCGCCAGACTTCTGGCCGTCGGTACCGGAGACGATCTTGTCGATCTCGTCGATGAAGATGATGCCGTCCTGCTCCACGCGCTCCTTGGCCTGCTCGGCGACCTTGTCCATGTCCACCAGCCGCTGGGCCTCTTCCTGCACCAGAAGCTCGTAGGCGTCCTTTACGCGGATGGAGCGGCGTCTCTTCTTCTGTGGGAAGACGTTCTTCATCATGTCCTTGAACTGGAAGCCGATCTCTTCCATGCCGGGCATGGCCATTATCTCCATCTGGGGCCCCTGGCTGGTGACCTCCATTTCCACGTGGCGGTCGTCCAGGTAGCCGTCGCGCCAGAGCTTGCGGAGCTTCTCGCGGGTCGATGAAGGCTTTGCCTCATCCTCGCGGGCGAAACCGGGCACGTCCGAAGACGGCTTATCGGCCGCGGGACCAGCCGGGATGGGTTCGCCTGGTTTCCAGTCCTGGGTCTGCTGGGTCTCGTCCCTGGCCATTTGGCCAGACTTGGGCAGGAGCAGATCCAGGAGCCGTTCCTCGGCGTTGTGCTCGGCCTTGGCCTTGACCCGCTCCTCTTCCTCGGCCTTGACCATGGTGACGCCGATCTCCATGAGGTCCCGGACCATGGATTCCACGTCGCGTCCCACATAGCCCACCTCGGTGAACTTGGTCGCCTCCACCTTGAAGAAGGGCGACTGGGCGAGCTTGGCCAGCCGGCGGGCAATCTCTGTCTTGCCCACGCCGGTGGGGCCGATCATGATGATGTTCTTGGGCGCGATTTCCTCGCGCAGCTCGGGGTCGAGCTGGCGGCGCCGCCAGCGGTTGCGCATGGCGATGGCCACCATGCGTTTGGCGTCGGCTTGTCCCACGATGTATTTATCGAGCTCCGCGACAATCTCGCGAGGCGTCATAACGTCCATGTTTTGCTGTCCTTTTGCAAGGCGTGTTGTATGCGGGAAGCGCCCGTACCTACTCCAAGGCCATGGAGCGGAACAGGTTGCGTCCCTGACGGTTGAGAAGGATCAGGACCACGCCTTTGTCCTTGCCCTCGCTGTTCAGAATGTCGTTGAACTTCTCCACGTCCGCGACCGGCTTCTGGTTGACCTCCAGGATCACGTCGCCGGGCTGGATCTGTGCGTCCATGGCCGGCGTGCCGTCTTCCACATTGCTGACAAGAAGGCCCAGGTCTTTGTCGATCCCCAGCTCCCTGGCCATGGCCTCGGGAACGGGCTGGAGCGTCAGGCCGTAGGCCTCTGCCTTGGCTGCCGCGCCGGAGTCCTCGTCAGGCGCGGGCCGCATGCCGTTGGCCAGGCGCTCGGCGTCACGCCGGCCCAGGGTGATCTTCAGGGTGCGGGTCTTGCCCTTGCGCCAGATACGCAGCTCTGCCGTATCACCGGGCTGAATGGCCGCGATGGCCTTGAGCAGCTCGGAGGCGTCGGCCACGTCCTGCCTGTTGACGGCCAGGATGACGTCGCCGGTTTTAATGCCGGCCGTGTCCGCGGGCTCGCCTTCCATAACGTCGGACACTAGGGCGCCGCGGGCTTCGTCCAAGTCCAGGGCCTTGGCCGTGTCCTCGTCCACGTCCTGGATGGTCACGCCTATCCAGCCGCGCTGGAGGGGCTTTCCGGTTTTGAGTTGCGCGATGACACGCTTGGCCATGACCGAGGGGATGGCGAAACCGATGCCCTGGCCCGAGGTCACAATGGCGGTGTTGATGCCGATGACCTGGCCCTGCATGTTGAGCAGGGGGCCGCCGGAGTTGCCGGGGTTGATGGAAGCGTCTGTCTGGATGAAGTCGTCGAACGGGCCGGAGCCGATGACGCGGCCCTTGGCCGAGATGATGCCGGCGGTGACTGAGTGGTCCAGGCCGAAGGGA
>JBMCLC010000345.1:0-3232 GCA_048614715.1 Oceanidesulfovibrio sp. | reverse complement strand
GAACTCGTGCATCAGAGCCAGACGCGGCTCGATGCCTGGAGCCCCGTTCGGGATCCTGGCGAAATTGTCCCTGCCCATTTCCTTTTGGCCTTTGAAGTCGAAGGGGCAGTGGTCCGTGGCCACGCTCACCAGATCGTTGGACGCGAGGCCCTTCCACAGAGGGGCCTGATTCTCCGCCGGCCGAAGGGGCGGGCTCATCACGTACTTGGCGCCAAAGAAATCCGGCTCGTCGTATTTGTCCTCCGAGAGCAGCAGGTACTGCGGGCAGGTCTCGGCCATCACACGGGCGCCGGCCGCCCTGGCGCGGACCACCTCCTGGAGCGCGGACTCGCAGGTGAGGTGGACCACGAAAAGCGGACCGCCCGTGATCTGCGCGAGCTTGCAGGCACGGCCCGTGGCTTCGCCTTCCACGAGCGGCGGCCGGGAAAGCGCGTGGTACCTGGGCCCTGTCTTGCCCTCGGACAGGTGCTTGTTGATGAGGTATGTCACGGCGTCGTTGTTCTCGGCGTGCACGCAGACCAGACCGCCGTGGTTCCTGGCCTGAATGAGGGCCTGCATCAAGACCGTGTCCGAGACACGGAAATCGTAGACCATGAAGACTTTGAAGCTGGGATAGCCCTCGTCGATCATTGTCTTCATCTCGTCGAGCACCGAGTCTGTCATATCGGTGATGGCGATGTGGAATCCGTAGTCCAGCACGGCCTTGCCTCCGGCCTTGGCGTGCCAGACATCCAGCGCCTCCTGCAGAGACTGGCCCTTGCCCTGGATGCAGAAGTCCACGATGGATGTGGTGCCGCCAAAGGCGGCGGCGATGGTGCCTGTCTCGAAATCGTCCTTGGACACGGTGCCGCCGAAAGGCATTTCGAGGTGGGTGTGGGTATCCACAGCGCCTGGCATGACGTACATGCCCGTAGCGTCGATGGTGCGATCTCCTGTCAGGTTCGTTCCCATGGCGGCTATCGTGCCGTCACGGATACCGATATCGGCAGTGAACGTTTCGGAAGCGGTGACGCACACACCGCCGCAGATCACGCAATCGAAGCTCATGTACAAACCTCCCATGTTCGTCTCCCGCAACCCCGCGCTGCTTCTTTTCCGTATCCGGACATGTCGCCTCCGCGCAAAGGAGCGGGATGTATCTGGAGAAGCGAATTTCGTTCCAAAGTTTTCAATCTCGTAATTATCGGGGATTGGCGGTAGATCAAAATGATATTCTTATAACGAATTTGTAAATAAATGCCAGAAGCTTTGACAAAAACCGAAGAATAATTTGGGCCGGAATGCTGGCGGGTCGCACGCAAACGGGGTAGGGTGTGTCGGACTCGAAAAATTCAGGACGCAGGGAGCCATTACAATGCTCATGAGACACAAGGCGCGCGTATTGCTATGCATCCCCCCGCTGCTTCTTGCGGCTGGGTTCATTCTCCTTTTCTGGAACGATTGCCGGGCCGAGACGCGGGCCCTCAGCAGCGGTCAGTCCGTGTATGTGCCAGCATACTCACACATTTACCAGGGGTCGCTGAACCGTCCATTCTACCTGACCGTGCTGCTTTCCATCCGCAACGTGTCGCCGGTTCATCCCGTAACCATAACACAAGTGGCGTATTACGATGACGGGGGCGAGCTGGTGCGCACGGTGCCGGACGCGCCTTTTCAGATTCCGCCCCTCGCGACCTATGAGTATCTTGTTTCCGAGACCGACGACGCGGCCGGATCCGGCGCGAACTTCATGGTGGCCTGGGAATCCGAGACACGGATGGTCCCGCCGCTGCTGGAAACCGTGATGATCTCAACGCGGTCGTCCCAGGGCATATCATTCCGCTGCCCGGGAGTCGTGGTCGAGGAGCGCTGATCGGCAACATGCCTTGAATTCGCGGCGTACGAACAAGCAACCACTGAGAGGTGAAACGTGCAGTGCATCAGAAAGGCCGTCTTGTTCGCGGCGTGTCTGGTTCTTGTGGCGGTGGCCGGCTGCGGCGGCGAGGCGCCGAATGATGGCGGCGGGAATGAAAGCGCCGCCGCGGAGCAACTCGCCGCGCCGCCCGAGGAATCCCCTTCTCTGGACATTCCGGCGGACGCCAAGGAGGTTGTGGGCGCGGATGGCGAAGTGTTCCACTATACCGTGGACCCCTGCGGCGTGGTGCCCACCTCGGAGGTGGAGGAGATTCTGGGCAGGCCGGTTACGTCCAAGTTCTCCTTCGTGTACGGCATTCCTCCCTACACGCGATGCGAATACGCCATAGAACTGCCCGAGGATGAGCGCGCGGGTCGCTCTCCAGACCGGCTGGCAATCTCCGTGGTCGAGCCGTTGACCCTGTCCGAGGCCGGTTTTCCGGGTCTTGTCACGGGTGGTGACGCCTATGAGCGGCACAAGTCGGCGCTGACCAACGCCGGCGCCGAGATCGAGGACGTGCGCGACCTGGGCGACAAGGCCTTTCTCCAGTCCTCGGACGGCGTACTGCATGTCGTATCCGGAGACGTTTACATGCGTGTTTCCGCGAATATCTACACGAAGGAGACAGCGGCCACGCTGGACGAGCTGCACCAGAAGATGGCCGACAACAACGCGAAGGTCGCCGTGCGTTTCACCGCGGACCATCTGTTGCCCCATTTCGGCGGCTCGTAGGCGGCATCGGTCCTCGAATCGCTCGAATTGTCCTGTGCGGGTAGCGGGAAGGGCCAGGGCCATGTATACATGAAAATGGGACTCCCCACGCGCGGCCCTGCTTCGGCCGGCGAACCGTGAACCGATCAGGAAAAACCGAGGAGCGATGCGATGAAAGCGTATATCATCTACTATTCCATGTACGGCCATATCCACACCATGGCCCAGGCGGCGCGCGACGCCGTGCACGAGATGGAGGGCTGGACCGCCGAGCTGCGGCGCGTGCCCGAAACCCTGCCTGACGAGGTGCTGGAAAAAATGGGAGCGCTGGACGGCAAGAAGCTGATGGCCGACGTTCCCAGAGCGGAACCCGCCGACCTGGAGGACGCCGACGCGATCATCTTCGGCACGCCCACGCCGCGCACGTCCAAGGTCAACCTCGGGGTGCTCAAGGAAGATCAGGTCAACATCCTCGTCCACGGCCACAGCCCCATCGTCTCCGAGACCGTGCTCGCCGCCGCGCGCGATCCCGAGCTGCAGGCCAGGGCCAAGGAGGCCGGCGCCTCGGGCATCAACCTGGTCGGGCTGTGCTGCACCGGCAACGAGCTGCTCATGCGCCAGGGCATC
>JBMCLC010000344.1:0-3234 GCA_048614715.1 Oceanidesulfovibrio sp. | reverse complement strand
TGAAGGACTCGTCCCCCTGCAACTCCATTTCCTGGGGAACGGGGATGTCGTCGAAATCGTAGTAGTTGTCCATGGTCTTGGGCGGTGCTTCTGCGTCGGCGGATGCGCTGGCCGAATTGGACTGGAACTGGGAGCACGCCGAGGCCATCAGAAGAGAACAGGCAAGAACCGTGACGAGCAATCGACCGGCGGCACGTGGGGTCATGTAAGCCTCCATGAAATCCGCGGACAAGGGAAGGGAGCGTCCGCGTAAATAATGCGATGGTTTAGGACCGTATAGTATGGACATTCACGGATGGCAATACTCGCCGCGGATAGGGAGCATGCCTTCGGGCGCATCGAAACGGGCAAATGCACACAGGGCCAGGCAAAAATGAATGTGTCAAATTCATGTAAAAGAATGGAATTGCGGATAGTTCGATGAGTGAATTCGATCTCGGCCACTATGATTTCGTGTTGCCGCAATCGTGCATAGCCACGCATCCCACATCCATACGCAGCGCATCGAGGCTGCTGGTCGTGGAAAGGCGGAGCGGGCGGTTTGTGGATGCGGCAACGAAAGAGCTGGCGACATTGCTGCCTGAAGGGGCGCTGCTTGTGGTGAACGATACGCGCGTCGTGCCGGCGCGGCTTGCAGGACGCCGATCCACGGGCGGCCGTGTGGAGTTTCTGCTGCTCTCGCCCATTCCCTGCATGGATGTTCAAGCGCGAGAGAAGGGCTGGTCCTGCGCTGCGGTCGAAGGGCTGGTGAAGTCCAGCAAAGGACCCAGGCAGGGCGAGCGCATCGAGCTCGGCAACGGAATCGCCATGACCATGGGAGAAAAAGGCGAATACGGCAGAAGCGCGGTGACGCTGCATTGGAAAGGCGATCTCGCGGAACGACTGGAAGAGAACGGCGAGCTGCCGTTGCCGCCGTATCTGGGACGCGGGCAGGAAGAATCGGATGCGCAGTGCTACCAGACCGAGTTCGCGCGTCCGGACAAGGCGGGTTCCGTGGCCGCGCCCACAGCAGGCCTTCATTTTGACGAAACCATCCGCGAGAGCCTTCGGGAAGCCGGCATCCAGACCGCTGCGGTGAGCCTGTACGTGGGCTACGGAACCTTCAGCCCGGTACGGGCCGAGGACATCCGCGACCATGTGATGCATGCCGAATACGCCGAGTTGTCGGCGGAAACGGCATCGCGTATCAGCCAAGCCAAAGCCGAGGGCAGGCCGGTCATTCCGGTGGGCACCACCAGCCTGCGCACGCTGGAGGGAGCCTACGCCGCCACAGGCTCCCTCCAGCCTTTCGCGGGGTGGATCGACATTTTCATCAAGCCGCCATACACGGCCAGGGTGGCGGACGGGTTGTTCACCAATTTCCATCTGCCCAAATCGTCGTTGTTCATACTGGTGTGCGCCCTGGCGGGGAGGGACCTCATGCAACGGGCCTACGCCCATGCGCGGGAGACCGGATACAGATTCTTTTCCTATGGCGATGCGATGCTCATTCTCTAGCAATCCCGGTGCGGCGCGGGCGCCAATAAAGGCTTTGCTGCTGACGTGTTTTTTACGTAATGTGGCGACCCCGCGAGACACGGGAACAACGACCAATGTATGGAGGTAGCATGGCCCGGGTGACCATTCTCGATGAACGGTGCAAAGGATGCATGCTCTGCACCACGGTCTGCCCCAAGGATGTTCTGGCGCAGTCCGATCGCATCAACCAGCAGGGATACAAGGTCGTGGAGGTCGTGGACGAGGAATCGTGCACGAGCTGCACAGCGTGCGCAATGATCTGTCCGGATTACGCGATCCGCATCATAAAGCAGGTAAAGTCAAAGGCGAAAGCCGCATCCAAGGAGGAAGCAGGAAAATGAGCTCCGCGCGAGACGGCGAACGCATATTCATTAAAGGCAACGAGGCCGTGGCGCACGGCGCATTGGCCGCGGGCTGCCGCTGCTATTTCGGATATCCCATCACGCCGCAGAACGATATCCCCGAGTTGCTGTCCTCGCTTATTCCCGAGGCGGGTGGCGAGTTCGTGCAGGCAGAAAGCGAAGTCGCCGCGGCAAACATGCTGCTGGGCGCGGCGGCCTGTGGCGTGCGTGCATTCACGTCTTCGTCCAGCCCGGGCATATCGCTCATGCAGGAGGCCATCTCCTACATGGCCGGCTCCGAGCTGCCCGGCGTCATCGTGAACATGGTGCGCGGCGGGCCAGGACTCGGTGACATCGGCCCGTCCCAGGGCGACTATTTCCAGGCGGTCAAGGGCGGGGGGCACGGCGATTACCGCCTGTTCGTGCTTGCGCCCGCCACCTGCCAAGAAGCGTACGATCACATGATCGAGGCCTTCCACCTGGCCTTCAAGTACCGCAACCCGGTCATGGTGCTGGGCGACGCCATTCTGGGCCAGATGAAGGAGCCTGTCATGGCGTGGAAGCCTGAATCCGGCGACCCGCTTTCCCACGACGACACGGAAGGCGCGCAATGGCGCCTGGAAGGCAGCGCGAACCGCTCGGCGCGCCTGCTCAAATCTCTGCATCTTGAAGAAGGCGCGTTGGCGACCCATAACAAGAAGCTTCTGGCCAAGTACGAGGCCATGGAGCAGGAGGTCCGCGCCGAGGAATTCCTGTGCGAAGACGCTGAGCTCATCGTAACCGCCTTCGGGTCCATAGGCCGCATCGTAAAATCCACGGTGCGCCACCTGCGGGAGAAAGGCCACAAGGTCGGCCTGTTCCGACCCATCACCCTGTTCCCGTTCCCATCATTCCGGCTCGAGGCGCTGGCCGCGGACAGCAAGCGCTTCCTCACCATTGAGCACAACACCGGCCAGATGGTCGAGGATGTGCGTCTGGCCATCCGCCGCCATGCCGACGCGGCGTTCCACGGCTGCATGCCGGGGGATCTGCCAAGCCCGGATGATTTCGTACAACCCATCCTCAACGTTCTGGAGGGCAAGTAACCATGGCTGAAGCCGTTCTCGAAAAAGAAGCCTTTGTCCTTCCCGAGAATCTCGCCGACCGCGGCAGCCACTATTGTCCCGGCTGCCATCACGGCATTGCGCACCGGCTCGTGGCGGAGTGCCTGTCCGAGTTGGGACTCGTGGACAACACAATCTGTGTCAGCTCCATCGGCTGCTCGGTTTTCATCTACAATTACATTCACATGGACACTGTGGAGGCGCCGCACGGGCGCGCCCCCGCCGTGGCAACCGGCGTGAAGCGCGCCAGGAAAGACAAGTTCGTCTTCTCC
>JBMCLC010000343.1:0-3235 GCA_048614715.1 Oceanidesulfovibrio sp. | reverse complement strand
AAGATAAACACCACGAGTCCGGCGTAGAGCGTGGCGAGGCTTCCGCGCAGGGGTATCTCGAACCAGAAGAGCGCGATGCAGAGGATGAAGGTGGCTTCCAAGATGCCGATGATGAGACCGGGCATGGCCTTGCCTATGAGGATTTCCGTGGGCGGCAGTGGCGTGACCAGGAGCTGGTCGAAGGTGCCGTGCTCGCGCTCCCGCGCTACGGACAGGGACGTCACCAGCAGAGTAACGAGCAGGGCGATGAGTCCCACCAGCCCCGGTATGAAGAACCACCGGCTCAAGAGGTTTTCGTTGAACCAGTGGCGCACCACGAGTACGGACGGCTCGGTGGGCAGCTCGTTTTGGAATGCGCGCAGGCGTTGCAGTCTGGCCAGGTTGTAGCCCTGCACCACGCCGCTGAGATAATTGGCCACGATGGAGGCTGTGTTGGAGTTGCGGCCGTCCAGAATGGCCTGCACCGTGGCCGGCCTGCTCGTGGCGAGCCGGCTGGCGAAGTCCTGGCGGATCATCACGACGAGCTTCACCTCGCGCGAGTCGATGAGTTCGGCGATCTCGTCGTGGCGCTGAATCTGCTTGACGAACGTGAAGCTTTTGGATCCGTTGAGTCCGGCGAGCAGCTCGCGGGACTCAACGCTACGGCTTTCATCGTAAACGGCGTAGGGGATCTCGCGTATGTCGAAGGTGGCGGCGTAGCCGAAGACGATGGTTTGGATGATCGGCGGCATGATGACCACGGTGCGCGAGCGCGGGTCCTTGAGCAGGGCAAGAAACTCCTTGACCACGAGGGCGAAGATGCGGCGGAGGATATCCACGGTGGTCACTCCAGGCTCTTGCGCGTTTTCTTGAACGCCAGCAGCAGAAAGAGGCAGGCGAACCCGGCCATGGCTGCGCCGTTGGGAAGCAACACGGACCAGACATTGCCGGCCAGGAAGATGGACTGCACGATAGACACGAAGTACCGCGCCGGCACGATGTGCGAGATGACGCGGATGGCGATGGGCGCGCTTGCGAGTTCGAAGATGAAGCCGGAGAGGAAATAAGCAGGCAGGAAGGCCGCGATAAGAGAGGTCTGCCCCGCCACGAACTGGTCCTTGGCTACCACTGAGATGAACAAGCCCAATCCGAGCATGGAGCACATGAAGATGGAGGCGAGCAAGGCCAGCACGGCCAAGGAGCCCCGGAACGGCACGTGGAAAAGGAGGAAGGCCATGACCACGCAAAGCACCATGCCCATCATGCCCAGCAGGAAATACGGTATGAGCTTGCCGAGCACGATTTCCAGCACGGAGACCGGCGTGACCATGAGCGCCTCCATGGTGCCGCGCTCCCATTCCCGGGCCATGACCAGCGCCGTGAGCAGGGTGCCGATAAGCGTCATTACCAGCACCACAATGCCGGGCACCAGGAAGTTCTGGCTGCGCACCTCGCTGTTGAACCAGTAGCGCGGCGCCACTTCCACAATGGGCAGTGAGCCGCCGTCAAGCGCGGCCTGGGACTGCACCCAGCGTTGCCAGGCGCCGGTTACGTAGCCTTCTATCTGCCGGGCGCGGTTGGCGTCCACGGCGTCCACCACCAGTTGGATGGGCGCAATGCGCCCGGCCGCCAGCTCTCGGGAGAAGTTGGGCCGCACGCGCACGATGGCGTCCACCTGCCGGCTGCGCAGGAGCTGTTCCGCTTCATGGAAGCTTGTCAGGGGCACGGGCGCGAAATAGTCCGAGATGGTGAACCGCGCCGCCAGGTCCATCGCTTCCGGGCTCGGCTGCTCCAGGACCACAGCGATGGGAATCTGTCTGGGGTCGAGGCTGATGCCGTAGCCGAACAGCAACAGCAGCACAACGGGCAGCACCAGGGCGATGGCGATGGAGGACGGATCGCGCACGACCTGGAACATCTCCTTGCGCACCAGGGCCCGCAGCCTGCGGGGGGATATGGTCTTCGGCCGCGCCACTACGCCGCCTCCCTCGCTTCCCGGCGCTTCTCCACCAGGGCGATGAACGCGCTTTCGATACTCGCCCCTGCGTCCGTGGCGTGCTCGCGTATCTCGTTCGGCGTGCCCAATGCCAGAAGCTCGCCCCCCATCATGATGAGCATGCGATCGCAGTACTCGGCCTCTTCCATGAAATGGGTGGTCACGATGATGGTGACGCCGTTGTCGGCCAGGGCGGAGATGCGCTGCCAGAACTCCCGGCGGGCCAGGGGATCGACTCCGGAGGTTGGTTCGTCGAGAAAGAGGATGTCCGGTTCGTGCATCAGCGCGCAGGCCAGGGCGAGCCGCTGCTTGAAGCCGAAGGGCAGTTCCCCGCTGGAGGAGGTGGCTTCCGAGGAAAGCTCCAGACTTTGCATGGCCCACTGGACACGCTGCCGCTGGCGTTTGCCGTGCAGACCGTAGGCCCGACTGAAGAACTCGAGATTCTCGCGCACCGAGAGCTGGCCGTAGAGCGAGAACTTCTGCGCCATGTAGCCCACCCGGCGGCGGGCCTTGGCTGCGGCCGTGCGCAGATCCTGGCCCGCCACCTCCAGCCGGCCGCCCGTGGCCGGCAGAAGGCCGCAGAGCATGCGGAAGGTGGTGGACTTGCCCGCGCCGTTGGGACCGAGCAGGCCGAAGATTTCCCCGCGGGCCACCGTGAAGTCGAGCCCCTTCACCGCATAGAAGTCGCCGAACTTGCGCTCCAGACCCTCCACGGCGATGATCCGCGAACCATTCCCGGCAGCGGTTTTTCCCGCGTTCTCATGCCCTGCGGCGGCGTCCGGCCCGGACTTCTCGGTGAACCCGGACTTGCCGCGCCGGTCTTCCAGCAGGATCATGAAGCCGTCCTCGAATACAGGGTCTGCGCGCCGGTGCGATAGACCCCGGAACAGCGTTTCCGCTTCGGCGTCCTCGGCTGTCACTACACGCACGCTCCCCTGGCTCGGGGTGGCGTCCACCACGCCGTTCGCGCCAAAGAACCGGCTCTGCACGTGCCGGGGCAGGTTTTTGCCGGGGTCCACCAGAAAGACGCGTCCGGCCGCCGTGTCCACGAACGTCTCCGGCGCGCCCGTGCCGAGAAGCTCGCCGTCCAGGAGCACGAAGACCTCGTCGCAGCGCTCGGCCTCGTCCAGATTTGCGGTGGAGACGAACACCGTGATGTCCTCTTCGCGCACGAGGTCGTCCACTATGCGCCAGAACTCCCGGCGGGACAGTGGGTCGACGCCCACGGTGGGCTCGTCCAGGAGCAGCAGCCGCGGCGTC
>JBMCLC010000342.1:0-3239 GCA_048614715.1 Oceanidesulfovibrio sp. | reverse complement strand
CGAATCATAAGAATCATCTCCTTGTGTACATGAGAAACTGCATGAGAGCAGACCGCTGTTCAAGGGTGAAAAAATAGGCGGCCCAGATTGCGTCAATATTTCCATGATATGAATGTTCAGTAAGTTTATCCAGCAGTTGGACGAGGGAGAAAACGGTCAGAACGTCGCCGGAAACAGACGTCGGCCGTGTGTGGTTAATCTTTATCAGGCTTGGGCGGGGTCCACCCCTTGGCCGGCGGCGGGGGGAAGTCGAGGATAACGGCGAGCCCCCCGGATTCCGATTCCATGAGCGTGAGCGTCGCTCTGTGCTGCCGGGCCACGGCGGCCACCAGGGAGAGCCCCAGCCCGCTGCCGGGAGCGGAGCGGCTGTTCTCCAGGCGGTAGAATCGTTCGAGCACCTTGTCCCTGAACTCGGGCGGGATGCCCGGACCGGAATCCTCCACGCGGCAGACCAGGCCGGTGGGGGTGCGCCTGACCGACATGGAGATGGAGCCGCCAACCGGCGTGTACTTGATGGCGTTGTCCAGGAGGTTGGATAAGGCCTGGGTCAGCAGATGGCGGCTGCCCAGGACCACAGCGCCATTTTCCAGGTCCGTGCGGAGTTCCAGGCCCTTTTCCTCGGCCAGGGGCAGGTAGAGGTCGGCGAGTCCCTCGGCCGACTGGGCGAGGTCGAAAAGAGTCTGGCTGTCGCGTTTGGAGCCGGCCTCGGCCTGGGCGATGCGCAAGAGGGCGTTGAAGGTCTGGAGCAGGTCGTCGGTCTGCTCGATTGACTGGACAACGGTCTGCTCGAGCTCCTCCTTGGTGGGGTTGCCCATGAGCGAGGTTTCCAGCCGGCCACGCAGGCGGTTCAATGGGCTGCGCAGGTCGTGGGCGATGTTGTCGCTCACCTCGCGGATGCCGCGCATGAGCCGTTCGATCTGGTCGAGCATGGCGTTGACGTTGCGCACCAAGCGGTCGAACTCGTCGCCCGTTCCGGACAAAGGGATGCGGCGGGTGAGGTCGCCGCCGATGATGTCCTGACAGGTGCGGTTGATGACGTCGAGCCGCCGCTGCACGCCCTTGGTGATGAACAACGCGCCCAGGATGCCCAGGACGAAGGTGATGGCCAGGCCCCAGCCGAGGGAGTCGATGATCATGGACTGGACGCGGACTTTATCCGAAACGTCGCGGCCCACGAGCAGATGGAAGTTGCCGCGCAGCAGAAAATGCTTGGCCGTGGCCGTGACCGGCTGCTGGCGGCCCGGCTTGTCCAGGCTGAAGTGTATCCAGCCCTCGTCTATGGCGCGAGCCTCGGGCCATTCGTCCAGGTTGCCGGCCAGGGGCTTGAAGCGGGAGTTGGTGAGCAGGTAGAGGCTGTCCCCCGGCGATGTGGTGCTGACCCGCTCGTTGATGACCTGGATGAGGCCGGCCAGACCGAGGAGCTCATAGCGTTCCCGCAGGCCCTGGATCTCTGCGTTGATGGTCGCCAGGGTCTGGCGCTCCATGAACCCGGCCGTGGTCCAGTAGATGAACCCGAGCAGCAGGAGCACGGAAAAACCGAAAAGGGTCAGGTATAACAGACCCAGCCGGAAGGTGGAGGAGCGCAGCAGGTTACTCTGAATCACGGAGACTGTAGCCTACCCCGCGCACGGTCTGCAGCAGCGGCTTGTCGAAACCCTTGTCGATCTTCTGGCGCAGCCGGGAGATGTGCACGTCGATGACGTTCGTCTGGGGATCGAAGGCGTAGTCCCAGACGTTTTCGAGCAGCATGGTTCGCGTGACCACATGGCCGGCGTGGCGCATGAGGTATTCGAGCAGGGCGAACTCCTTGGGCTGCAGATCGACAGTCTGGTCGGCCCGGGTCACCTTGCGGGAGATGAGATCCATCTCCAGGTCGGCCACGCGAAGCTTGGTGGTGGGCGCCGTTTCCTGGCCGCGGCGCAGCAAGGACTCCAGCCTAGCCAGCAGCTCGGCGAAGGCGTAGGGCTTGGTCAGGTAGTCGTCGCCGCCGGCGCGCAGGCCACGCACGCGGTCGTCCACCTCGCCCAGGGCGCTTAGTATGAGCACCGGCGTCTGGTTCCCGGCCGAACGCATAGTGGTCACGATTGTCAGACCGTCTACGCCGGGCAGCATGCGGTCCACGATGACGGCGTCGTAGCTTTCGCCGGCCACTTTGTAGAGGCCTTCCTTGCCGTCTGCCACGTGGTCCACGTTGTAGCCGCTTTCCTTGAGCCCCTTGACCATGTAGGCCGCGGCCTCCAGGTCGTCTTCAATAATGAGCAGTCGCATGGTCGCACCCTTGCACGCGGGTTGGGTCGAAGCGCCGTCCTCGGCGCGGTTCATCGGGTCGTCAGACAGTGTAACGCACAGAGGCGGTTTCTGGAAAGTCCCGCGCTCTGGGCTCGTATCGAACGGCGGGGTAACGGTTGCGGCGGTGAATCGACCGGTCCTGCCCCGGGCTCATGGGGCGATCGTGCCGTTGGAGGCGTTGGCCTGCGGGGATACGGGAAGCTCCTCGAAGGAGAGGTAGCGGCCCAGGTAGCGCATGCGGGCGTTGAGCAAAGCGCCGTCCAGCCCCAGCTCCACCAGGATGGACATGGGCGGCGCGCCGTCCGGCTGCTGGCCCTTCACCCACGGCGTAACGCTGACCATGTTGATGTCGGCGATGACCAGACGGGTGATGTTCCCGCCTTCGCGGCGGAAGATGATGGGCATGCGCGTCCTGGATAGGAATGCTGCGACCAGCTCGGATTCCTGGGCGAGGCGATCCATAAGTGTGGGCGGCGCGGCCTCGTACAGGGTTGGAATCTGGTCGATGGAGCGGCTCAGCGCGTTGAAGGAGCGGACCTCGTAGGCGTGCTCGTTGCGGGTCACGATCTTCCAGAACAGCGGGGAAAGGAAGTCCGGATGGACGGAGACGTTCTTCACGACAGCCCCGTTGGTCTGCAGCAGGGCCTCGGCCTTGTGACCGGCCCACTGCTTGGCGCCCACGAGCCCCCATGGATAGGCGAGTATGAGCAGTACGCCCAGCCAGCCGGTGACCCTGGCGCGCGTTCGGAAGATGACCGGCGCCAGGAAAAGCGAGGCGAGCAGGACAAGAAATATGGGGTCGAGGAACCAGGTTGCGTCCAGGGCGATGTGGTAGTCGCTGAACGGCGCCAGCGGCGCGACGCCGTATATGGTGAAGGCGTCGAGGTACAGGTGCGAGAACGCCGCGAACATGACGACAGCGAAGACGCCCTTGCGGGGCGCGACGCCCC
>JBMCLC010000341.1:0-3244 GCA_048614715.1 Oceanidesulfovibrio sp. | reverse complement strand
CCATACACACCCGGCCGTCCCGGCATGCGGGCAGCTCGCGCGATCTTTTCGACCACGACGCGAGCATCGCCGTCATCGAGCCGGACCACGAACAGCCGCCCCCGCTCGACGAGAACTGCGAAGCCTTCAACTGCCTGCTCGCCATGCGCGAAAAGCACCGCGCGCTCTATGAGATTCTGCCCATCGGCGTGACCATTACGGACGAAGCCGGCGCCATTATCGAGGTCAACTCGGTTTGCGAACGCATACTCGGCATGACGGCCGAAACACTGCTCGGCAAATCGATCCACGACGATGGCTGGCAGGTCATCCGGCCGGACGGCACCCCTCTGCCGTCCGAAGACTACGCCTGCGCCCGCGTGCTGCACCGCCAGGAAACCCTGCTCGGTCAGGAAGTGGGCATCGTGCGCGCAAACGGCGAGGTCACCTGGATGTCGATCTTCGCCGCGCCCATTCCGTTGCCCGGATACGGCGTGGCCGTCATCTATGTGGACGTCACCAAGTCCCGCACCACCGAGGACAGGCTGCGCAAACGGGAGCAACGCTACCGCATGGCCGTGGAGGCTGGCCACATCGGCGTGTGGGAATGGGACATAACCACAGGCGACATGTACCTGGACCTCAACCTGAAGCACATGCTCGGCTACGAGGATTCGGAGATCAAATCGCACATCATTGACTGGTCCCAGCACGTGCATCCGGCCGATCGGGAATTGATCGAAAGGACCATCCGCAGCCACCTGGCCGGGGAAACCCCGAGTTTCGACCTGGAGCACCGCATGCTCCACAAGAACGGGTCCGTGGTCTGGGTGCTCACGCGCGGCATCGCAACGTTCGACGACGAGGGCAACCCAGTCTCCATGACCGGTACCGACCTCGACATAACCGAACGCAAACTCGCCGAGGACGCTGTCGAGGTGGAACGCCGCCGGCTCTTTTCCCTGCTGGATCGCCTGCCGGCGTTCGTCTGCCTCATTGCGCCGGACAGAACCCTGCGATTCAGAAACCGCTATTTCGTGGAGCAGTTCAGCGACGACACGGCACCTCCGTGTACCCTGGCCTTTCCCGCCGGCGCTGTTGCCAACAGCCCCACCTTCGAGGTTTTCGATACACGCAGCCTGGCCGTTTGGGAGTGGACCTTCGAGGAAACCGGACAGATATTCCAGGTCTACGACTATCCATTCGAGGATGTGGACGGCTCGCCGCTGGTGCTCGAGCTCGGCATCGACGTAACGATCTCCCGCCGCGCCCTGGATGCGCTCCAGATCAGCGAGCAACGCTACCGCTCCATCACCGACAACCTCGCCATGGGCATCGCCATGGTGGACGGTGATTCCCGCCTGGTGGCTGCCAATCCCAAGCTGCGGGAGTGGTACTCGCATGTGGATTTCAACTCCAAGCCGCCGTGCGATGTGCTGCTCCCGGGCTGCGACGTGGACGACCGCGCGAGCAGCCATTGCAGACGCGCGCTGGACGGCTGCCCGCAGTCGGAGGTGCTCAGGGAGGTCTCCCTGCCCCTGGGCACCCGAGCCATGCGCTTCAATTTCTGCCCCATCAACCACGAAGACGGCGGCGAAACCGGCTCGCTCATCCTGATGATCGAAGACGTTACGGAACGCATGCGCGACCAGGCGCGGCTCCAGCGCGCCCAAAAGCTCGAGGCCATGGGCACCCTGGCAAGCGGCATTGCGCACGAGATCAATCAGCCCCTCAACGCCCTGCGGCTCTACGTAAGCAGCCTGGACATGCTTGTGCGCCAGAACGAAGAGGTAGACCGCAACCTGGTCCAGAGCCGGCTCGGCCTTATCATGAACGAGTGCGACAAGATCAACGAGATCATCATCCACATGCGTTCCCTGGTGCGCCAGGAGGCCAAGGGCCTTGGCCGCGTGGATCTGAATCTGGCGCTTCAGAGCGCCCTGTCCCTGGTCACCGCCCAGCTCAAATCGCACGACATCGCCCTGCTCCTGGATTTGCAGAGCGACCTGCCCGCCATCCACGCCAACCCTGTGCAGGTGGAGCAGGTCGTCGTCAACCTGGTGGTCAACGCCATGAACGCTCTGGAGGAGCGCGACGGCAGGAACCTTAAAAACGGCGCGAAATTAGACCCGACCGAGGATGTAGAGGTAACTGAAAAGTTGGTGTATATACAGACCCGCCTCGAGGCGCACCACGTGGTCCTTAACGTCCAGGACAACGGCCCGGGCGTTGCCGACGTGGAAGACCGGCTTTTCGATCCGTTCTTCACCACCAAGGATCCGGGCAAGGGCATGGGCCTCGGCCTGTCAATCGTGCATACCCTGGTGCGCTCCTGGGATGCCGAGATTACCGCTGGAAAAAGCCCCTGGGGCGGAGCCGCGTTCACCGTCCGTCTTCGGCCCGCCGATTAACCCTCACGAGTTGAACAATGCGCGTACTCATAGTCGACGATAATCAAGACAGCCTGAAAAGCCTCGAACTCGTCCTGACCGACCTGGGCCACGAGCCTGTAGCCCTGACCAATGCCGAGGACGCCCTCAAGGCCGTTGCCGAGGAATACTTCCCCCTCATTGTCACGGACATCCGCATGCCTGGCATGGACGGGCTCGAACTGCTCTCCCGCCTGCGCTCCCAGCAGAACTCCATCACCTCGGACGTGGTCCTGATTACCGGCCACGGCGACAGGGATACCGCCATAGAAGCTCTGCGCAAGGGCGCCTACGACTATTTGAGCAAGCCCCTTTCCGCGCAGGAGCTGGCCGCGGTCGTGGAGCGGTGCACCGAACATCAGGCTCTGCTGCTCGAAAACCAATCCTGGCGCACCCAGTTTCACTCCCGCCTGGCGGAGGCCACCCAGAGCCTGCGCCAGCACCTTTCCCTGGCCCAGGACCGGCTGCGCGACACCACCGGCATTTCCGAGGTTGTCGCAGAATCCCCGGCCATGGTGAAACTGCTCCGCGAGTGCCTCATCTACCACGAAGACCCGGAAGTTCCGGTCCTGCTGGAAGGCGAAACCGGCACCGGCAAGGAGGTCCTCGCGCGGCTCATCCACTACGGCAACCAGGGCAACGACGATCCGTTCGTGGCCATCAACTGCTCCGCCATCCCCACCGAACTGTTCGAAAGCGAACTCTTCGGCCACGAGCCCGGAGCATACACGGGCAGTTCCCGGCAAGGCGCCAAGGGCAAGCTGGAACTCGCCGGCACGGGCACCATCTTCCTGGACGAAATCGCAGAGATGCCGCAGTCGCTCCAGCCCAAGCTC
>JBMCLC010000340.1:0-3248 GCA_048614715.1 Oceanidesulfovibrio sp. | reverse complement strand
CAATGTGCTGACCGGCGAGTATGGGAGCATGCTCGCGCAGGGAGTGGTCGATCCACCGCATATCCTTCTCAGGCTCGAGCTCTTCCTCCACGTCGCTTTCCGTGGTTTCCCCCACGGCTTCGGACTCCTCAAGCGCCTCGCCAAGCTCCTCGTCGGATTCCACCACGTCGGAAGTGGGGTCGCCCAGTGCGAGCAACGCCTCCACGTCCACGGAGCGGTTGTAGTCGATGGGATGCTGGAATCGCGTTTCGCCGTTTTCATCCAACACCATCACGCCGCTGATCCAGGAAAACCGCTCGAAAAGCCGACGGAACCAGTCCTCGGTGGGAAGCGTGTCCTCGCCATCCGCGAAGCGGATGAGTTCCCATACTTTTTCGTCCACCGGCATGAGCAGATAGGCGAGCTTGCGCTCCTCGCTTTCGCCGAATTCCTTGGCGTCGAGCACGACTTGCGGATCCGGTTCGACGTATTCTTTATACAGGCCTTTGAACGTCTTGCTGGTAGAGTCCAGGGTGGCGTCGAGGGTGACATTGCCGACCCCTCCTTCGGAACAACCGGCAAGCAGGACCGTCCCGGCGAGCAGGACACTCGTCATGATGCGGGAGAAACTATTCAAGGCACACTCCGTGGAATACAATGTATGGCAATGGTATTGCGTCCGCCAAGCACGTCAGAATCGAGGCTGCCCCGCCTTGCAACGTCCAGGCGGGCGCGTCTGCCCTATCCGATCGAGTCGTAATCGATATATCAAACGCGGGAACGACATCCCGACGTACACCATTTTTCCAAACGCCGCCAGAGCCAAGGCTCCAACGGCGCCGCCGGCCACTACTCCGCTGCGCGGGCTTCGAGTCGTTCCGCCAAGCTTTCCAGGGTGTTGAGCAGCTTTTTCCGACTTTTCTTCGCGACCGTCGCTTCCTTGCTTTTTTCCGGCGCCGGCGGCGCGGCCTTGCGCTCGCCCTTCTTGCGCAGCGTGGTCTCTATGAGTCCCTCAAGCTCGTCGCGCATGGGTCCGGACGGCGTGGAGGAAAGCAGTTCGCGGTAAATCTCCACGGCGCCGTCCAAATCGCCCTGGCGGGCGAGAAGGTCCGCCATGGTCCGCGTGCGCAGGGAAAAGACCTCGGAACGCTCGCTTTCATGGATGAGCTCGAAGTCCAGGTCGCGCCCGGATTCCGCAGGGGCGCAACGCGCTGGCCTGGCGGGAGGCGATGGACGGCGAGTCGGCGCCGGCCTGGTCCGAGCGGCCGGCTTCGGCCTGGGTTCGCAGGACTCGTCCTTCAGGGAGCGGAGGCCGCGCGAAAGCACCTCGGCCCAGCTCACCGGTTCTTCGGCCAGCCGCGCAGCCACGAACTGCACGGCAAAAGAAAGCTCGCGCTGCTCGGGGTCCTCCTCCAGCCGTTTGGACCAGCAGCGCCAAAACGCCGGAGCATCAGCCAGCACCCGGGCCGCGTCCTCGGCCGCATTCATCGCCGCCTCGGCCTCGCCCAGCTCATCGAGCACCTCGATAAGGTACAGCGAGGCTTCCAGGTGTTCCGGATGGTGCACCAGGCCTTGGCGCAACAAGCCCCTGGCCTCGGCGTCCTCCCCTTCCTCGTGGAGCAGTTTCGCGAGCGGAAAGAATAGCTTGGAGGTGGGGTCCAGCTCGAGGATTTCGCGCAGGGACTCAATTGTGGCTGGCATTGCCGGCTCCTGGTGGCTGTTCGGCCGCGCCCGGCGCAGCGTCGGGGGCGGGTTCTTCAGGAAAAACATACAGAATTTCGTCGTCTTTGACAAAATTCATCTGCTGCCGAAGGATGTTTTCCACACTGAAACGATCGGACTTGAGCAGCCGGATTTCCTGGCTAAGCTCCAGGTTCCACTGGTCCAGCTCCACGATGCGCTCTTCGAGCACGGTGTAGCGCTTTTTGAGTTCCAGGTAGTCGAAAAGCCCCTGATCGCTGATCAGGAGACGATAGGCGAGAAAGCAGTTGAGAAGCAGCAGGACGACGAGCAGGATGCGATTATAGATCATATGACCCGGTCACTGCATAATGCGGCCGCGCGGATGCGACTCGCGCGTATTGCCGAGGGGGGTCTCCAGTTCTTCGAGGAAACTCGCCGTGGCTTTCTCGATGCGCTGCACCTCGCCTTCATCGAGCTGCACCGAATCCACACGCTCCAGGAACTCGCGCAGCGTGGTGTATTCGTCGCGCAGAATATGCCCCAGTTCGAGGCGTTCCACATCGGGCTCCAGTTCCAGGATGGTCTGAATGCAGTTCTTCAACCGCTCCTGCAAGGTATGGTCGGTATGTTCAATCACGTGCGTCTTCCATGGAGGCGGCGACAGCGCGCCGCGCGATACGTCTTCGGATTCGACAACAGTCCGATGCGGTCTCGCCGGATGGAATACATTATGTCCGGGGTCCCTCGGAATTACGTTGCGCCTTGAAAAAGTTGCGGAAATAGTTTGCTCCGGAAAATATCGTCAGCGCAAGAGCGATGTAAAGAAAAAACTTGCCGAGCGGCTTGGGATCGAAGCCGAACCACGAGTAGTGCAACGTGAGCAGGCTGATGGCGACAATCTGCATGACGGTCTTGATCTTGCCCCATCGATCCGCCGCAATGACCAGCCCCTGCTCCATGGCCACTGCGCGCAGGCCGGTCACGGACATCTCGCGCGCGATGATCACCAGGGCCACCCAAGCCGGAACCCAGGAATCGCCCTGGATGGTCTGCAGCTGCACGAGCATCACCAGAAGCGAGATCACCAGGAGCTTGTCGGCCAGCGGGTCCAAAAACTTGCCCAGCGAGGTGATCATGTTCTGCGTGCGAGCGACGTGGCCGTCCAGAAAATCCGTGAGCGCGGCGGCCAGGAAAAAGAGCATGGCGAACAGGCAGCTCAGTTTGTTGGGGAAATTGAGCAGGATGATGCAGATGGGCGCGGCGGCTATGCGCGCCAGGGTGATGCGGTTTGCGAGATTGAGCATGGATGGTTCAGGATCGTTTGTAGAGCGCCAGTACCTTGCGCACGTAGTTCCGGGTTTCCTCGAAAGGCGGAATGCCCCTGTATTTCTCCACGTTGCCCGGTCCGGCGTTGTAGGCTGCCAGGGCGAGGTCCACGCGGCTGAATCGGTCGAGCATCATGCGCAGATAGCGCACGCCCCCGGCGATGTTGTCCTCGGGGTCGTAGGGTTTGGTCACGCCCAGATCGCGCTGGGTCTCGGGCATTATCTGCATGAGCCCTTCCGCTCCCTTGTAAGAGGTGGCTT
>JBMCLC010000339.1:0-3254 GCA_048614715.1 Oceanidesulfovibrio sp. | reverse complement strand
AACGGAGGAAAAGCCGTTCTGAATGGATTGGACGCAAACCCCGGGTGAGGAGCCATGGTCCTGATGCAGACAAAGGGGCGTAGCGGGCCATTCCTCCAGGGCCGACTGCACAAGGTGGCGCAGGAACGCAGTTCCGGCATATTTCCTGGCGCCGGCGGAGCTCTGCACAATCACGGGGCTGTCCGTCTCCGAAGCGGCTTCCATGATCGCACGCAGCTGTTCCATGTTGTTCACATTGAATGCAGGGACGCAGTAACCGTTCTCGGCTGCGTGATCGAGCAATTGGCGTAGGGTGACGAGTGCCATGACGAATTCTCCGTTATATGCCCGCCCGGCGTTCGGGCGAGGGGTTTATGTGACAGACAAGGCGCTTTCTGGCGGCGATCGATTCCTCGGAGCGCAGGTCTGCGACATCCTCGTGGCGCACAAGGCGGATCGCGCCGGTGGGGCACATTTCGGCGCATGCAGGCTCGAGTCCGTCGGCGCGGCGCCGCACGCACAAGTCGCACTTGGTCACGGGGACGGCCTTGCCTGTGCAGAAAATCGCGCCGAACGGACAAGCCGCGAAGCAGTCGATGGTCTCGCATCCCGCGCAGATCAACTTGTTTTGGATAACTGCGCCGAGCGGGTCCTTGGTCAGGGAGCCGTACGGGCATGCCTTGATGCACGCCGGCTTTTTGCAGTGACGACAGTAGATCGGAGCCGTGAGTCCTTCCTTCGTGCGCACCATGTACATGCCGTCGGCGTTTCTGAGGAAGCGGCATACCGATGCGCAGTTCTCGCAGCCGATGCAGCGCCCGTAGTCGATGAAAAGTCTTTTATATCCGGTCATGGCGAACTCCTCACGCCAGTGCCAAAGGAGAAATGAGATCACCTGCGTAGTCGTATTCGTGTTGGCGACCCAGGAACTCGAGCTCGAGCCAATTGTGGAGTGAGCGAGCGGCGCGCAACCCGCTGTAGGTCGCTTTGCCGATCTTGCTCGGTCGGATCAGCACGTCCCCGGCCACGAACACGCCAGGCATGGCTGTCATCTGCAACCAATGGGCGCCGCCCCGGCGTACCTTGTCGAGGCCCAATTCGTGAGCAAAGGGCGGCGTCGGAATCTCGCCGACGGCTGTTACGACAATATCCGCCCGTTGAAAGAACTCTGAGTTCGGCAAGGGGACGGGCCGACGTCTGCCAGAGATGTCGGGAGAACCCATCATGCTTCGGCGGCAGCGCAATCCCAGGAGGTAGTCCTCGCCGGTGAACGCGAGCGGCTCGACGCATTCTAGCCAGATGCCGCCGGCGTCTTCGAGGCTCTCGATTTCCAGGACGCCGCAGGGCGCCTCGTCCCGGGTGCGACGGTAGAGCACGTATACATTCGCAGCGCCTCGGCGAATGGACTCGTGGGCGACGTCCATGGCGGAATGGCCAGCCCCGATCACCACGACGTTACTGTCTTCAACGTTCATGGGGTTGATCTTCCCGGTGTCGTACTCGCAGGCGCGTATGGGAAAGAGGAACTCAAGGCTCGAGTAGATGCCCGGCAGATCGTTTCCAGGAATATCCAAAGGTCTGGACTTCCAGGCTCCCGTACAGACGAGCACGGCGTCGTGATCTTCCACGAGGCTGCCCAGACTCTCCAGCCGGTCCGCGTAGTCGTCGCCGGTTTCACAGAGGGGATCGGCGCCGCAGATCTTGGTCCGCATGTGCAGAGTGACGCCGTAGTTCTCCACAAGAGTCTTCACTGCATCGTCGATCCGCTGCGCCGGGATGCGGCTCCCGGGGATACCGAAGGTCATGAGGCCTCCGGCCTTCGGGAGCTTGTCGTAGATATGGACCACATAGCCCCGGGCAGCGAGGTACCCGGAGGCGGCCAAGCCGGACGGTCCCGCGCCGATCACAGCCACGCTTCGGCCGGTGGCAGCCCGCGGCGGCCCGACAAAAGCGAAGTTCATCGGGGGCGGTTTGGCTGTTTGTGCGCTGTGGCGTTCTGGTGATATCATGAAACCTCCTGAGGCTCGGTTTCGGTGGACGTGCTCATGGTTCGGAGAGCCAGGGAGACGAGGTTGTCGACGGTGAAGCCGAAGTACTCGAAGAGCTGGCCGCCAGGTGCGGACTCACCGAAGCGTTCCATGCCAAGGACGGCACCCCGACGCCCGACGTAGCGGAACCATGGTTCAGGCGTGCCTGCCTCCACGGCGACCCGCGCATCGACATGCTCAGGAAGCACCGATTCCTTGTAGTCGGCGTCCTGGTCCTCGAACACCTCCATGCATGGGATGGAGACCACGCGGACATGATGTCCGACCTGTTCGAGTTCTTCCGCAGACCTCATGGCCAGCTCGACCTCGGAACCCGTGGCGAGGAAGATGATGTCTGGGGTTCCTTCGCAATTCTTGAGGATGTAGCCGCCTCGTGAAACATTCGCACGGGTTGCCCCATCGCGTTCCTGATGCGCAAGTGTTTGACGCGAGAGGACGAGGGAGGTGGGACCGTCGGATCGTTCGATTGCCGACTTCCAGGCCACGGCGGTCTCCACGGCGTCGCAAGGGCGCCAGACATTCATGATCGGCATGCCGCGCAGGGAGGCGACGTGTTCCACCGGTTGATGGGTAGGGCCGTCCTCGCCGACACCGATGGAGTCGTGGGTCAGGACGTAGATAGCCCGGAGCCCCATGAGGCAGGCCATACGCATGGCGTTGCGCGCATAGTCGGCAAAGACTAGGAAAGTTCCCCCGTACGGAATGAAGCCGCCATGCAAGGCCAGCCCATTCATCATGGCGGCCATGGTGAATTCACGCACGCCGTAGTTCAGATAGTTCCCATCAAACTCCGTGCCGAAAGCAGTGCGGGAGCCGGACCAGCGGGTGAGGTTCGATCCGGCGAGATCTGCAGATCCCCCAAAGAGCTCAGGCAGCAAGGGACCATATCCTTCCAGGGTTTTTTGGGAGGCCTTGCGCGTGGCGAGATTCTCGCCTGCGGCTTCGACGGCTTCGATAAAGGAGCCTGCGTCTTCCGCAAACGTTTTAGGCAACTGCTTCGCCATGCGGCGCTCGAACTCGGCGGCTTCTTCCGGATAAACGGCGGCGTACGCCTCGAAGGAGCGGTTCCAGGCCGCCTCGGCCTCAGCCCCGCGCTCTCGGGCATCCCACGCCGTGGCGACGTCCCTGGGAATCTCGAATGGCGGATGCGGCCAGTCCATATGCTCGCGGGCGCAAGCGATCTCCTCCTCGCCGAGGGGAGCGCCGTGGCATTTCTCAGTGCCTCAG
>JBMCLC010000338.1:0-3260 GCA_048614715.1 Oceanidesulfovibrio sp. | reverse complement strand
ATGAAACGCCATCGTGTGTCCATTATTCTGGACATAATGGCGAGTTATTCGTTGGTATCCGTCGCGTCATTTGCGCGCACGAAGCGCACGCCGCGGCTGCCGTGCTGCCCGCTCATGTCGATGAGGTGGGTGGAGCAGGAGATGCAGGGGTCGTAGGCGCGCACCAGCATGGAGAGGGTCAGCTCGATCTCGGCCTCGCTCTTTCCGGAGATGGTGGGGGTGAGTTCGTCGAGGTCGTGCTGGATGTTCGCGTGGTTCTGGTTGGTGGGGATCACGCAGTCCGCATGCACGATGCGGCCGTCCTCATCGTACTCGTAGGCGTGGAAGAGCAGGCCCCGAGGGACTTCCACGGCGCCCACGCCCTTGCCGGCGCAGGGCTCCACCCTGGGGTACGGTTCGCGCTTGAGGCCTTTTTCCAACAACCGATCGATGTGCCGGATGGAATCCTCCACGGAATGGACGACCTCCACAAGCTGGGCGAGGTTGTTGTGGTAAGGGTTTGTTGTGCTCGGCTTCAGCCCCACAGTGTCCGCCACCGTTTTGGCCAGGGGATGGAGCCGCTCGTGGTTCAGTATGTAACGGGCCAGGGCGCCGACCATGTAAGACCGCTTCAAATTGCGCGCCCATTTGGCCGTGGAGTGGGGGACCATGTATTCCTTGGCCGTGTCCATGTAGAACCGCGCGGGCTTGCGCTTGTCATGCGTGGAACCGATCTCGCCCCAGTAGAGGGGGTATTCGGCCTCGGAGACGAGGGCCACGTACTCGGTGGGCCGCTCGAAGTCCGGCATCTTGTCGCGCAGGGCGGCGAAGAGGTCGGCCGCGGACTTGAGCCTGGGCACGGCATCCAGCAGCTGCTTGCGGATGTCCAAAAGCTCGTCCTTGGTGGGCAGCTTGCCCATGCCGCCGGGAATGAGCCGTTGCGGATGGGTGGTGCGGCCGGTGATGACGCGGCTGAATTCGTTGGCCAGCCGGTGCAGGGCGATTAGGTTCTTGAGCTCGTCCGGGTGGCTCTGGGCCAGGGGGATGACGGAGTCCACGTTCAAGAGGTCGGGCAGCACCAGGTAGCCCAGGTGCAGGAGGTGGCTCTGCATGTTCTCGCCATGCAGGGCCAGCTTGCGCAGGGCGTGGGTCTGCTCCGAGGGGCGTATGGACATGGCCTCTTCCGTGGCCTGCAGGGAAGCGAGCTGGTGGCCGATGGAGCAGATGCCGCAGATGCGCGAGGTGATGTGGTGGATGTCGCGCCAGCTGCGGCCCAGGACCATGGCCTCGAAGAAGCGGGGCGCCTCGGGCACTTCCCAGCGGCAGGTCTCGATCATGTCGTTGTGGTCTATGGAAACCACGATGTTGCCGTGTCCCTCCACGCGGGTGAGGTGGTGGACGAATATCTGCTTGCCCTGCTTGTCCACCGCGGCTTCCGTGGTGGGCGGCGGTGGATTCTTGGGCACGGTCGCCTTCTTGGCGGGTTTGGCTTTGTTGGATGCGTCGCTCATATGGTCACCTCGTTGGTTGTGCGTCTAGAGGGGGGCCTGGGTCCAGCCCAGGTAGAGCCGCATGAGGTCCCGCGCTTCCTCGCGGCTGAATCCGCCGACGTCCTCCATGACGTAGCGCGCGGCGTCCAGGTTCGCGTGGGGGGCGAGGCCGCGGCAGGCCCAGCAGGTGGCGCCTTCGGTCACGCAGCACGCGTTGCAGCCGGCGCGGGACACGATGCCCAGGCACGGCCGACCCAGGTCGTAGCGGCAGATGTTCCCCACTTCCTTGCACTCCACGCACACGGGGTAGTCGGGAATCCAGGGCCGCTTGCCCAGGAGCAGTTCCTTGGTCACGCGCAGGAATTCGCTGCGGTCGATGGGGCAGCCGTGCAGCTCGGCGTCCACCTTGACCACGGCGCCCACGGGCCGAGCCGGGTAAGTGTCATACCAGCGTGCGCGGTCGCCGTAGACCTGGGTGCGGTATATGGCCTCGCTGTGGAAGTTCTTCATGCAGTTGATGCCGCCGATGGTGGCGCATGCGCCGAGGGCGACGAGAAACGTGGACTGCTTGCGGATTTCCTTGACGCGTGCCTCGTCCTGCGGCCGGGTGATGGATCCTTCGATGTAGGCGATGTCGTAAGGCGGGTTGTCGCCCGTCTTGACCTCGCGGAAGGCCACGATCTCGATGTGTTCGAGCAGGTCGAGGAGGGTTTCCTCGAGGTTGGCTATCTGGAGCTGGTCGCCTTCGCAGCCAGCGAAGTCGAAGAAGGCGACGCGCGGTTTGGCTTTGGCCATGGGGCTCCTCCTATTCACGGGTGAAGATGCTCTACAGCGCTTCCTTGAGCGGCGCGATCTGGTCGTAGCGGAAGACCGGTCCCTCGGTGCAGGAATTGAGGCCGTTGATCTGGCAATGGCCGCACTTGCCGACGCCGCACTTCATGCGCCGCTCCAGGGACACGTAGATGCGATCCTGGGGGATGCACTTGTCTTCGCAGCCGGAGAGCACGAAGCGGTACATAACAGGCGGCCCCACCATGGCCACGTAGGTGTTCTCCGGGTTTATATCCACCTTGGGCAGCAGAGTGGTGATGACGCCGCAATGGCCTTCCCAGCATTCGTCGGGCTGGTCCACGGTTTCCATGATTTCCACGTCGGGCCGCTGGCCCAGCTCCATGATCTGGTCGATGAAGATGCGCTCGCGCGGGTTGCGCGTGCCCACCAGAACGATGATGCGGCCGAACTCGTCGCGGTGGCGCAGCTGGTAGTGCAGAAGCGAGCGCAGGGGGATGTAGCCCAGGCCGCCGGCTATGAAGAGGGTGTCCTTGCCCATGAACTCCTGGACCGGAAAAAAGGTGCCGTAGGGCCCGCGGATGCCGATGCGGTCTCCTGGCTCCATGTTGTGGATCGCATTGGTGACCGTGCCGGTCCGGCGGATGGCCAGCTCGAACTGCTTGGTGTCCCGCACCGGCGCCGAGGAAACGGAAAAGGGCGCTTCGCCAATGCCGTAGACCGAGACCATGATGAACTGGCCCGGCTTGTGGCCGAGCAGGGCGCCGTTGTCCGGCTCGAACACGAACAAGGAGACGTGCTCCGAGAGCTTTTCCTTGCGTTTCAGCGTGGCCGGGGAGGGCAGGTAGCTCGAGCGATTCGGATCAAGCTTCATCGTAGGTGGCCTCCCACAGTTCATTGAACACGGCTTTGGGGTTGGCGATGCGCGAGGTGCAGGCCCGCACGCAGCGCCCACAGCCCACGCAGCCGAGTTCGCCAATCTTGTCGTTGATGTATTTGCCT
>JBMCLC010000337.1:0-3263 GCA_048614715.1 Oceanidesulfovibrio sp. | reverse complement strand
TAGAGTTCGCGTCCGGCGAAGAACAGGGCGGCGTTCTGGCCGTACTTCCGGGCCACGGCCAGGGCAGCCGGCCAGGCGATGAGGAAATCGCCCATGGCGCCGTTATGGACGAGGATGATCTTGTCAGCAGCCATGCCCAGGCATTAGGATGGCGGAATGGGGAAGGCAAGCCCTCTGTCCTCAGCGCCAAAAGGAGACGGCCATGTCCCGGCAGATTCTTTGTCCGCATTGCGGCAAATCCACAGGAATATACGAGAATCCCACGCCAACCGTGGATGTAGTGGTGTACGATCCGGCCCGCGGCGTTGTTTTGGTGGAGCGCAACAATTTTCCCCCCGGCTGGGCGCTGCCCGGCGGGTTTGTAGACACCGGCGAGCGGGTGGAGACCGCGGCCGTGCGCGAGGCCAGGGAGGAAACCGGGCTGGACGTGGTGCTCACCTCGGTGCTGGGCGTGTACTCCGATCCGCAGCGGGACCCGCGCCAGCACACCATGTCCGTGGTCTTCACCGCCCAGGCGCATGACCCGTCCCGCCTGATGGCCGGCGACGACGCGGGACGCGCGCAGTTTTTTCCGGTGGGCGAATGGCCCGAGCCCCTGGCTTTCGACCATGCGAAGATCCTGGCGGATTTCGAGACCCGACTGGCCCGCCTTGCGCCATGAGATGAAAGACAATCCCGTGACAGAGATGGCGAACATGGCCAGGAGTACTTGCCATTCCACGGAAGCCATGCCACAAGCTATACGGATACTTTAATATCGCCTCCGATGGGAGGGTAAGCCGAATGCCGGTGCGCCCGCGCACACCACGCGGGACAAATCCCCGAGCCGGCAGGGGGGAACATGCCGCCGAAACCGTTGATCCTGTTCGCTGCCTCGGAGATGTATCCCTTTTCCAAAACCGGCGGTTTGGGCGACGTCATGGGCTCGCTGCCGTTGAGCCTGCACCGCCAGGGCTGCAACGTGGCCGTGGTCACGCCGCTTTACGGAAGGCTGAACACGAGCGACTATCCGCTGCATCTGCTCTATTCGGACTGACCCGTGGGCTATCCCTGGACGCCCATCACGGCGGACATCTACCTCGCCGACTTCAACGGCATGCCGGTGTACTTCATCCACCGCGCCGAGTATTTCGACCGGCGGTACTACTACAACACCTACAAGGGCGACTACTTCGACAACTGCGAGCGGTTCATCTTCTTTTCCCGCGCGGCCATGGAGCTGGCGCGCCTGTTGGAAACGCCGCCCGCCGTGATCCAAGCCAGCGACTGGCAAACCGCCCTCGTGCCCGCGTATCTGCACTTCGCCCGCATGTCCGATCCCATGTGGCGCAACACGAGCACAGTGCTCACCATCCACAACCTCGCCTTCCAGGGACGCTTCTCCTCGCGGCTGTTCTGGACCTCGGGCCTGCCGCCCCACGCCTGGTCCATGGACGGGGCCGAGTATTACGGCGACTTCAACCTGCTCAAGGCCGGCGTGGCGTACTCGGACATGGTCACCACCGTGAGCCCCAGCTACGCCGACGAGATACGCTACAGCGCCGAATGCGGCTGCGGACTGGAGGGCATCCTCACCAAGCGCGCCGACCGCGTTCAGGGCATCCTCAACGGCGCCGACTACGACGTGTGGGACCCCCGCGACGACAAGTACCTGCCGTGCTGCTACGGGGTGAAGGACGCCGACGACGGCAAGAAGGCGTGCAAGATCGCGCTGCTCAAGGAGCTGCTGCTGAGCGAGGAGCTCCTGGACCGGCCCGTGCTCGGATTCATCGGCCGGCTGCGGGAACAAAAGGGCATCGACCTGCTGCTGCGCATCCTGCCCGAGCTCATGGAGCTCGACGTGGGGGTGGTGGTCCTGGGCGAAGGCGACGTGATCTACGAGGAGCAATGCCTCGCGGCCATGGAGGATTACCTGGGCCGTTTTTCCGCCCGGGTGAGCTACACGGAGGACCTCGCCCACCGCATCCAGGCCGGGTGCGATATCTTTCTCATGCCCTCGCGCTACGAACCGTGCGGCCTCACCCAGATTTACGCGCTGCGCTACGGCACCCCGCCAGTGGCCACGGCCGTGGGCGGGTTGCGGGACACCATAATCCCCTACCCGGAGAGCGCGTCCACGGGGTTCATCTTTGGGGAGGCGGACCCTGATCAGTTTCTGAAGGGAATCCGCCAGGCCGTCTCCTTGTGGGAGGACCGTCCGTCCTGGGCTGCGTTGCGCGAGCGCGCCATGCGCCAGGAGTTCAGCTGGGACCGCGCCGCCGGGGAGTACCTGGACGTCTACCGGGCCCTCGGCGCGGCGGTGTGATCAACAGTCCGTCAATATTGGGCGTGGAATGCGTCCAAGGAGTTTCATGATGGCTTCCACGAAGCCGGTGACCATACCGGAGTTCGATCTCTATCTCTTCGGCAGGGGCGAGCATTGGGACATCTACCGCGTGCTAGGCGCGCACCGGTACGAACAGGACGGCGAGTTCGGCTACCGTTTCGCCGTGTGGGCGCCCAACGCCCAGGAAGTGCACATCTGCGGCGATTTCAACGAGTGGCTTTGGGGCGAGTACCCGCTCTACCCGGTGGCCAGCTCCGGCATCTGGGCGTGCTTTGTTCCCGGAATGGAGCAGGGGGCCCTGTACAAGCTCGGCGTCAAGGACCCGTGGGGACGCATCGTTTACAAGACCGACCCCTACGCCCTGTACGCGGAAAAGCGGCCAGGCAACGCAGCCAGGACCTGGACCCTGGACGGCTACGAGTGGAACGACGTGGAATGGATGCGCAACCGCAGGGAGCAGGGCCTGCCGCTGCACCGCGCCGTCTCCATCTACGAGGTCCATCCCGGCTCCTGGCGGCGCAAGGACGACGGCGGGTTCCTCTCCTACAGCGAGCTTGCGGACCAGCTCATACCCTACGTCAAGCAGCTCGGCTTCACCCACATCCAGCTCATGCCCGTGGCCGAGCATCCGCTGGACGAGTCCTGGGGCTACCAGACCAGCCACTACTTCGCGCCCACCTCGCGCTTCGGCGAACCGGATGAATTCCGCAACTTCGTGGACCGCTGCCACGGCGCGGGCATCGGCGTGCTGCTGGACTGGGTGCCCGGGCATTTTCCAAAAGACGCGTGGAGCCTCGGCCGGTTCGACGGCACGGCCCTCTACGAGCATGCCGACCCCAGGCAGGGCGAGCACCCGGACTGGGGCACCTACATCTTCAACTACGGTCGCAACGAGGTGCGCAATTTCCTGCTGGCCAACGCCCTGTACTGGCTCAAG
>JBMCLC010000336.1:0-3274 GCA_048614715.1 Oceanidesulfovibrio sp. | reverse complement strand
ATCCGGAACTGAAGGTCACGCTCTCCACCGCCGTCCTGCACGAGAACGTGGACTACACGCCGTACGAGGGGATGGAGGTCACGGGATATCCGGTGGCGACCTTGTCGCGCGGCGAGGTGGTCTGTATGAAGGGTACGCTCGAAACCGAACCGGGGCGTGGCCGGTTCATCAAACGCGGCGCGCCCATTTTCGTTTAGGCGAATCAACACGGAACCACCCCAAGCATATCAAGGATCATCCCCCCCATGTACGCTAAGCTCAACCAGATTGCCCAGGACGTGAGCGACGACGTGATTGGCTTTGCCAAGAAACTCGTCCAGACCCCATCCATATCCGGCACAGAAGAGGAGCTGGCCAGGATAACCGTGAAGAAAATGGAAGAGCTCGGCTACGACGAGGTCTTCGTGGACGAAATCGGCAATGTGGTCGGCATCGTGAAGGGCGAAGGCTCCGGCCCCAACGTGATGTACAACTCCCACATGGACCACGTGGACCCGGGCGAGGAAGCCCACTGGGAGTACCCGCCCTACGGCGGCGTCATCGCCGACGGCTACCTGCACGGCCGCGCGGCCAGCGACGTGAAGTCCGGCATGGCCTCGCAGATCTATGCCGGCCACCTCATCAAGAAGTCCGGCGTGAAGCTCAAGGGCGACTTCATCTACACGGGCGTGGTGCAGGAAGAGCCGGCCGAGATGTTCGGCATGCGCTGGCTCATGGACAAGACCTTCAAGGAGCGCGGCCTCGAGTTCGACGTGATGATCTCCTCCGAGGCCACATCCATGAACCTCTACCTGGGCCACCGCGGCCGCGCCGAGCTGGAGGTCGCCACCTACGGCCGCACCAGCCATGGTTCCGCGCCCTGGCTGGGCGTCAACGCCGTGTACAAGATGATGCCCGTGATAGAGGAGGTCCAGAAGATCTCCGATACCCTGCCCGACGACGACTTCCTGGGCCGCGCCACCATCGCCCTCACCATCATCAACTGCTCGCCAGGCGCGCTCTCCATCATTCCGGACAAATGCACCGTGAGCCTGGACCGCCGGCTGGTGCGCGGCGAAAAACGCGAGGACTTCATCGGCCAGATCCAGTCCATCCTCGACAATCTCAGCGCCAGGGACCCGGATTTCAAGGGCGAGGTCGGAATACGCACCGTGAAGGAAACATCATACACGGGCGTCTCCGAGCACTGCGAAAAATACATGCATCCCTGGGCCATAAAGAAGGACGACCCCATGGTGGCCACATGTTTGGAGGCGCTCAACGCCATCGGCCAGAAGCCTGGATTCGGCCGTTGGGACTTCGGCACGGACGCCAGCTACGTCACCGGCGTCATGGGCATACCCTCCATCGGCTACTCGCCCATGGAGGAGCACTATGCCCACACGCCCAAGGACCGCTGTTCCATCGAAAACATCGTGAAGGCCACCGCCGGCAACGCTGCCATCGCCTACGCCATCGCCGGCTGATCCATTTTCGCCCTGAAACACGACTTCCGTCTGAAACGACCTGCAACTGTATAAGATAAATGCATACAGGCATCCAAACCCTTTCACGCTGACCATGCTTTAAAGGAGCCTCTACGCTCATGGACCCCCAAGCTCAGGAAGCATACGATCTGGACCGCCAATACGTCCTGCACTCCTGGTCCGTGCAGGGCAAACTCTCGCCCAAGGTCATCACCCGGGGCGAGGGCGTCTACTTCTGGGACGGCGACGGCAACCGTTACGCCGACTTCGCTTCCCAGCTCGTGAACCTCAACCTCGGCCACAACCACCCCAGGATCATAGAGGCCATCAAGAAGCAGGCCGACGAAATGTGCTTCATCGCCCCGCAGTATGTTGCGCCATCGCGCTCCAGACTGGCCCAGAAGCTCATCGGCTACTTGCCGGACGCCTTCGGCAAATGCTTCTTCACCGTGGGCGGCGCGGACGCCAACGAAAACGCCGTGAAAATAGCCCGCGCCCACACCGGCAAGCAGAAGATCGTCACACGCTACCGCTCCTACCACGGGGCCACCTACGGCGCGATCTCCCTGACCGGCGATCCCCGCCGGCCACCTGTGGAGCCGGGAGTGCCGGGCCACATACGCGTGTTCGACCCCTACTGCTACCGCTGTTCCTTCGGCCTGACCTATCCGGAATGCAAACTTCAGTGCGCCGAGAACGTGCGCGAGGTCATGCTCTACGAAAATCCGGACACCATAGCCGCCGTGCTGTTCGAGTCCATCACCGGCTCCAACGGGGTGTTCGTGCCGCCGCCCGGCTACATGGAGCGCATCGAGGAAATCTGCCGCGAACTCGGCGTGCTGCTGATCTGCGACGAAGTCATGACCGGTTTCGGCCGCACCGGCAAGCTGTTCGGATTCCAGAACTTCGACATCACGCCGGACATCGTGACCATGGCCAAGGGCGTGAACTCCGGCTACATCCCGCTGGGCGTGGTGGCCGTATCCAGCAGGATCGCGGAAACATTCGACGAAAACATGCTCTACTGCGGCCTCACCTACTCCGGCCACCCCATCTCCTGCGCCTCTGCCCTGGGCAACCTGGAGGCCATCGAGGAAGACAACCTCATCGAGAACTCCGCGGCCATGGGCGAACTGTTCAAGGCCGGCCTGGAGGGGCTGGCCCGAAAGCACCCCTCCATCGGCGAGGTCCGCTGCATCGGCCTGTTCGCCTGTCTGGAGATGGTCAGGGACCGCGAAACCCGCGAGCCCATGACGCCGTGGAACGGCCCGCCCGGACCCATGGCCCACGTAACCAAGGCCCTGCTCCACAACGGCATCGCCACATTCGTTCGCTGGAACTTCGTCTTCCTCGCCCCGCCCATCATCATCAATCAGGCGGAGCTGGACGATTCCCTGGAGCGCATGGACACGGCCCTTGCCGAAGCATCTGAAGCAATAGCCAAGGAGATTTCCTGATGGCCGACATCATTTTTCAGATACCGCCGCGCATCGTGTTCGGCGCCGGCTCGGCCCACCGCGTGGGCGAGGAGGCCAAAAACTTCGGAGCCACGGCCATGGTGGTCACGGGCCGCACCTCCACCACCAGGACCGGCGCGCTCGATACGGTCATCGCCTCGCTCGAAGCCGCCGGCATGACCGCGGTAAAGTTCGCCGAGGTGGAGTCCGACCCCAGCGTGGCCACGGTGGAAAAAGGAGCGGCCCTGGCCAGGGACAACGGCGTGGACGTGCTCGTGGCCCTGGGCGGCGGCAGCCCCATGGATGCGGCCAAGGGCATCGCCATCCTCTTGGCCAACGAGGGGCCCATCC
>JBMCLC010000335.1:0-3277 GCA_048614715.1 Oceanidesulfovibrio sp. | reverse complement strand
ATTCCATGAGTTTCCTCCTCGACTCGCCCGGGCCGCTTGGGGCGGGCATTCTCTGTCAAATCTCGGCTCGGTCCAGCGTCGCGCCGTTGCGGGTAAGGGCACTGCCGCTCTGCGTGAATCGCCTTGCACGGACCGGACGAAAAAAATGTGGCCTGGTGCGAGAGGGGAGACTCGAACTCCCACGGACAAGGCCGCTGGATCCTAAATCCAGTGCGTCTACCAATTCCGCCACTCTCGCATTGAAAACATGCGTGATGCGCATCCCGCACGCCTTGGCGCTTGGGAAACGAAATTGGTTACACGAATATTGCCAAGAAATAAACCCCGAAATAACCGTGCAAAAGCGAGGGCTGTCACCATTACCCACGCCATTCCGCCATCGCTGTCCGGCCATGCCCGCCAACGCCACTCCCATATCGCACCCGCCACACCCCGCTTCCCTTGAACTCGACTCCGAAAGACTCTATGAATTTGCGCAAACGGTTGCGCCTTTGTGTTCCAGACGCTATGAATCGGCTTCCCAACCCGCGCCACCAAAGAATACCCATGCACCGACGCCTTCTTGCATTCGTCATCGCCCTGCTGCTTCTCTTTCCGGCTTACGCCCACGCCGTGCGCGAGCTCACGGGCTCCCGCACGGCCACCCTCTACGTGGACACCGAGCCCGAGAACGCCCAGGTGCGGCTGCTGGAGATCAAGCCCAAGTTCAAGCAAGGCATCGCCTTGCCAGCCGGTAAATACGTCATCGACGTACGCAGCAAAGGCTACATCACCCAGTACAAGCAGTTCCGGCTCCAGAACGGACAGACCCTGCGACTCAAGGTATCTCTGGAGCGCGACCCGGCCGTGCCCCTGCCCGAGGACGCCGGACCAGACCCGAACGCCCCGGGCGCGCTTTTCGTGGATATCGAGCCTGCCGATGCCGAAATACGTATCCTCAATGTACAACCCAAGTTCAAACAGGGCATCGAACTGCCGCCGCGCACCTACAGCCTGGACTCCACCAGGGAAGGCTACGAGACCACGGTGTTCACGGCCGTCATCGAACCGGGCAAGGAAACCCGCGTGAGCGTGGCCATGGAGCCCACCGGGCGGCCGGCCGGCCAGAACGCGAGCGCGGACAATGCAAACGCCGAAGGCCCGCGTGGAACCCTCATCGTGGAAATGTCGCCGGCAGACGCCCAGATCGCAATCGACGAGCTGAACGAACCCTATATCCCGGGCATGCGCCTGCCGCCCGGCGACTACACCGTTACCGCCACGCGCAAGGGCTACACCCCCCTTCGCAAGCGCGTCACCATCCGTCCGGACGCCAACACCACGACACGCGTCGTCCTGGCTTCCAGCCTGGGGAAACAGGAAACGCCCGACGCCCTGCCTGCGCCGGAAAACACCGGCATCCTCACCGCACGCATCGAGCCCCAGGACGCAACCCTCACCCTGCACGGCAGCGAGATGCCATTTTCCCAAGGCATGTTCCTGGAGCAGGGCGAATACACCCTGGAGGCGCGGCGGCCGGGCTACGAAGCCCGAAACGCCACGTTCCATATCACGCCGGGCAGTGAAACCGTGGTGGAGTTGCGTCTCGCGGAGAACGAGGAAGCCCCCCCGCCCGCATCCTCCCTGCTCTCCGAGACGCCGGTCAAGCTGGTGTCCGAACAGCAGATCGAGGGCGGCGACTCCACGGGCAAACTCTTCCTCAAGACCGAACCTGCCGACGCCGAGATCCTCATTCTGAACATCAAGCCCAAGTTCGAGCAGGGAATGGAGCTCCCCCCGGGCAAATACCGCATCGAGGTGCGAGCCGACGGATACATGGCGCGGCGGGTCCGCGTGGAGGTCTCCAAGGCCCTCGCCTCCACCTATCTCGTTTCCCTGGAGCCCTCCGTGCCCCAGGCCACCACACTGCAGAAGTCGCCGCCCGAGAAGGCCCGCCAGGCAGAGGCGCTGCTCGAGCAGGCCCAGGATTTCGCCCGCAACGAACAAAAGCAGACAGCCCTGGAGAAAGCCAGTGAGGCCGTGTCCCTGGACCCCACCAATCCCCAGGCTTTCCGAATCCGGGGCTCCATCCTGCGCGCGCTCAAAAAGTTCGAGCTCGCCGTTGCCGATTACAACTGCGCCATCCAACTCGCGGAGAACGAGCCGCTCTTTTACGTGGAACGCGCCGTGACTCTGGTGGAGATGGGTAACGTGGACGGGGCCTGCTACGACTTCTGGAAAGCGTGCGCCCTGGGCCAGTGCAAGCCCATCACCATGGCCCGCACCGAAGGCGTCTGCCCCTAGAAGACCGGCAACCCTGCGAATCTGAGGAAGAAGAAGGCAAACCCGGTTGTCCGCCGGCTCGTGGACGACGCAACGCGGCTGTATGGATCAGTTCTGCTGCGGCCCGTTGCGCCCGGCCATGGCCAGGAGTTCTACGGCAAGCTGCGGAATGCGGCGGGCGGCGTAGTAATGGCGGTTGTAATAAGGCTCGTGCAGGGAATCTATGGTCACGCCCTTGTGGATCGAGGCGTGGATCATCCGCGAATCGCCCAGATAGATGCCCACGTGACTCACCCTGCCGCGGCGGTGGATGTCGAAAAACACGAGGTCGCCGGGACGCAGTTCGTCCCGCTGCACCGGCGTTCCCAACAACACCTGGCTCCGGCTGCCGTGGGGCAGCTTGAGACCGAACTGGCCGAACACGAAGCGGGTGAAGCCCGAACAGTCGAACCCGCGGGGCGTGGCGCCGCCATAACGGTAGCGGGTGCCAAGGACGGGCTGGGCAACGTCCAGAATGCGTTCTTTGAGCACCGGGCCTGGTTGCTCTCCGGCCGATGTTTCCGCGCATTGCGGAGGGATGGCTGGAGACGCGTGGCGGCAGGAACGGGCGGCGGATGTCTGTTGATTGGCGGTGCAAGCCGCCGTCAGGAGAAGGAGGGCCGCCAGGACGATGAACCGAAACAGCATGGGGCGGGACGTGGTCGTGCGTCGTCTCATGGAGTTTCCAATTGGAACATGGCGCCGGCCAATGATGCCTGGTGCGACCTCGAACGTACGAGTTGTTGTGGCGCCGTTGGAAACGGTCTATACTAAATAGTTTTGTGATGGTAAAGTTTTTTAATGAGATAACCATCCGTCATCGCAGTTGATTTGTGCAACGGTTCGAAATCCCTCATGGAAGTAGTTAATCAATTGATATCAACATGTTGCATGGAAAAAGCTTATACGTGGGCGCATTATTCAGCTGACGACGCTTCCCGCTGATACTCGTACGCCTCTTTCGGAAACACCATGG
>JBMCLC010000334.1:0-3279 GCA_048614715.1 Oceanidesulfovibrio sp. | reverse complement strand
AGTACATCATGGACAAGTACACGGTGCGCGCTTTCGGCGTGGAGGCGTTCCGGCGGCTCCAGGCGGCCGCCAGGCGCTCCTTCAGCATGCCGGAGGTTCCGGCGTCGCCTGTCCCGCGCTTTTCATCGGGCGGCCCCGTGAAATCTCCAGCGTCCATGCCCTACCTGGGCCGGGTCGAACTCGGCATCGGTGACATCACAGTCGACAGTTTCATGGCCAAGGACGCGGTGAACGCCGTGAAGCATGCCCTTTACACGGAGCGCCGCCGGCGCTCGAGTTCCTGACACGGAGGATTATCCTATGGACCATGCAACCATGCTGCAGGACCGTTGTGACGTATTGGGCCACATGCTCGCTCCCGAGCGTACAGTGCGACAGTTCCTCAGAAACACACACCCGACGAACCCCGAGTCCATGGAGAGCGCCGAACGCATTGAGGCGGCGCTCAACTGTCTCTTTGGCCGTCTTGTGAACATCATTGAAGCCCTTGCGTACCGGTTCACGACGCCGCTCACGTACGTTCCTGGGGCTATGGCGTGCCGCTTTGGCATGGGCTCGGAGAAGCCAACGGTCGAAGACCCGTGGGCACGCTGCGCGGTGCTGGTGGAGGACACGCGCCTCTCTCTGGCTGACGCTTCGACGTACATCCGGCCGATCCCTTTGGAGCCGGAAGAAGAAGACGACGAACAAGGTCCGCCTCTGTTCCTGACGCTTGGCGAGGAGTTGTTCCGCGCGGTGAATACCTTCCTGAACATGCTCAGGCAAGAATGGGCCAGGCCCAATAGCGACGGCGTATATGTCGACCTCATAACCGTACTCTTCGAAGCTGAGTGCGAGGCGCTCTTCGGGTTGCACCGGCTGTTGTCCATGCACTTCGGCGAGCTGCACCTCATGTACGACGCGGACGAGTATGAAGCCGCGACAAGGGGCGAACCCCGGATTCCCGTGCTTCTCTTCGAGCACGAGTACGAGGCAGTGAAGGACAGGGACACGGCAGATTCCTCTTCGATGCCTTAGGCCAACAGCATGGACCGACACCCCCGCGCCCCCGCCATGAAGGACCAGGCAGCATCAGGAATTCCCGCGACGTGGCCTTTGACGGCTCGGTTGCCTGGTGTGGCCAGAGCCACGGCCGCCAGAAAATCGCGGGTCCTTCCTGGGGTTCGCCGGGTACGGGTGCAGATGCGCTCGACTTTTCGCCGCGATTTAAATTTTGAAATCATTGGAATTGTGGAACTATAGACATGCACATACTTTGTGCCACGTTCATTCGGAGTTGTGCGACGGAGTACAGCCATGGCGCCTTCTGAGTCCAACGGCTCCAGCCGGGAGACGATCCGCAAGCAGGTTCAGGCGCGGCGCGAGAAAGAGCGCGAAGTCCACGCCAAAGAATCGCCGGCCCTGCCGGCCCTGAGCTCCGATGATATCCGCGCCGCCATCTACCGGGAGGAAGTCGGGCTCGCCGAACTGCTCATCAAGCTTCTGAGCGGGCGGTATTGTCTCGATCACGCCGCAGGGCAGTGGCACAGATGGGCGGGCCACTATTGGGAGCCGGACCACTTGCGCGAGCATCGAAAGGCGGTGGATGAGCTCGCCGACAGGCTCGAGGAGGAAGCGAAGACCGTTTCAGCCGGAGGGGCCAAGTACAAGAAGCAGGGGAAGACGGAGAAGGCGGAAGACGAGGAGAAGTACGCCGGTCTGCTCCGGGAGAAAGCCAAGGCCCTGCGACGAGCCAGGACCCGCAACGTGGTGGTTGAAATGGCCGCCGACGGAGAAGGCTCCCTCGGCGTGACTGGCGAACAATGGGACTGCGAGCCGAAGCTTCTGCCGGTGGAAAACGGCGTCATCGAGCTCGATACCGGCCGATTGCGACCAGGCCGGCCGGAAGAGTTCCTCCGGGCGCATGCGCCAACGCGGTACGATTCCGAGGCGCAATGTCCTGTCTTCGAAACCTTCCTCAACGAGATCCATCCGGACCTTCCCGAGGTGCATGCCTTCCTGAAGCGTGCCTTGGGCTATGGCCTGCTCGGAGAGGTCCGGGAGCACAAGTTCCTGATCTTCTACGGCCAGGGCCGCAACGGCAAGGGCGTGCTCCTCGCTGCGCTGCAAGAGACGCTGGGGGACCAGCTCTTCCGGACCGTGGTCAAGGAACTGCTCCTCGATCAAGGCAAGGTCCGGTCCTCATCCGGTCCGCGGCCTGAAATCATGTCCCTTCGCGGTCTGCGCTTCGCCACGGCGCAGGAGCCGGACGACGGCCAACGCTTCAGCCTTGGCGCCGTGAAGGAGCTGACCGGCGGCAATACGCTCGTGGGCCGGAACCCGCACGACAAGCGGGAACAGGCCTTCAGGCCGAGCCATCTTTTCGTACTCGAAACGAACTTCATGCCCCGGGCGCAGGCCGATGACTACGCGTTCTGGGAGCGGGTCTTGCTGCTCCGCTTTCCGGTCTCCTTCGTGGACCGTGAGCCCCTGACGCCGAATGAACGCCGCCAGGACAGGGACCTGAAAGACAAGCTGGCCAAGGAGAAGGAAGGCATCCTCCGGTGGCTTGTCGAAGGCTACCTGGAGTGGTGCGAGCAAGGCCTCGATCCCCCGCCGTACGTGCGAGACGCCACGGCAGAGTACCGCCGGGATGAAGACTACATCGCCGATTTCCTCGAAGCGCGGTGCGTCGTGGACGATCGGGTCTGGCCAGGCATGACGCCGGACGAATACCTGAGCCTTGAACGAGCCATGCAGACGCAAAGCGCCAGGCTGTACGAGGAGTTCAAGGAGTGGGCCGTGGACGAAGCCGGCTTCAAGAAAGCGCCTGCGCACGCCAAGTTCAGCCGGGATATGAAGCGGCGTTTCCCCAGCGTGAAGCGCGGCAGCGTGTACTTTGGCGGCGTCGGGATCCGGGCGGAAGAATGATGTGGAGGGTTGGAATGTTGCGGGAGGCTTGTTCAAAAAACCTTCCAGCCTTGCAAGTCTCTTATATCCTTTACTATTACTTTATTACTTTTCTTTATTTGGAGGGTTGGAGGGTAATAGTAAGAAAAAGACAATGTAAGAAAAAGAGTAAGGCTTATGAAAGAAAAGAAGGAAAAAGCCGCAAAAAGGGTCCAACCCTCCAGAACGGCACCGAAGATTCAATGACGGCAGAAGGTTATACCGTGGAGGGCACCCTCCAGAACCGCGTTCCAAACCCTCCAACCCTCCAATGTACATACTAGATATTCTAAGAGGTTATGGGTTCCAGCCCCGGAAAGAGGCCCAAACCAACGGCGGCGAATGGGTTTC
>JBMCLC010000333.1:0-3281 GCA_048614715.1 Oceanidesulfovibrio sp. | reverse complement strand
GGCGTTGGCGCCGGTGTAGGAGGCGGCCACGGAGACAGTGGGCGGGCTGATTTCCGGATACTGGGCCACAGGCAGCGAAACGATGGAGATGACGCCGACGAGCGTGATGACGATGGATACCACGGCCGCGAAGATTGGCCTGTGGATGAAGAAGCGGATCATGGCTCCCCTCCCAGGGACGGCGCGTTAGTTGGCCGCGTTTCCGCTGGCGTTGGATTCCATGGGGTCGGATGCATTGTGCGCCAGCGTTACTACTCCTGCGTCGGGCCCCGTGTCCATGGATTCGATTTGGGGATCGACTATCATGCCCGGCCGGAACTTCTGCAGCCCTTCCACCAGCACCACGTCGCCTTCCTTGAGCCCGCTCTCGATACGGTAATATTTCCCGACCTGGCTGCCCAGGCGGACCGTGCTGGAAACCAGGGTGCCGTTGTCCTGAGCCACAAGCACCTGCTTCATGCCCTGGATATCGAAGACGGCGCGTTGCGGCACGAGCAGGGACTCCCCGTACTGTTTCACGGTGACCCGCACCCTGCCGAAAAGGCCGGGCCGCAGCATGCCGTTGGGGTTGGGGAACACCATGCGCAGGCCAAGGGTGCCGGTCTTCTTGTCGATGGAGGGGTCCACGTAGTTCACGGTGCCGTTGTGGGGGTAGACGTCGCCGTCGCCAAGCACGAGCTGGAACGATGGATGCGAAGCTTCTTTCTCTTTACGCTCCTTCACGAAGTTCAGGTACTCCTGCTCGCTGATGGAGAAGTTCACGTACATGGGATCTATGGAGGTGATCTCGGCGAGCAGGGTGTTCTCGCCCTGGCCCACGAGGCTGCCCACCTCCACCTTGGCGCGGCTGATGCGGCCGGTGATGGGCGCGGTGACCTTGGTGTAGCCCAGGTCCAGCTCCGCCTTCATCACTGCGGCCTTGTTGCTCTCCACCGTGGCCTCGTACTCCTTGGCCTGAGTCTCGCGTGTATCGTATTCGGACTGGCTCACGGCGCCCTGGTCCACCAGCCTCTTGAAGCGCTGCTGGTCTTTGCGGGCCTTTTCCAGGGAAGCCTGGTTGCGGGCAAGCTCGGCCTTGGCCTCGTTGAGGGCCTGCTGGTACTGGCTGGGATCGATGGTGAAGAGCAGATCGCCCTTCTGAACCACGGAGCCTTCCTCGTAATGGCGTTCCTCCAGGAAACCGGCAACGCGCGCCCGGATGTCCACCTTTTCCTGGGCCTGGGTTTCGGCCACGTAATCCACGGTGGTTGGCACGTCGGATGACTGCACCCGCACGGCCTTTACCTCGGGCGGCTTGGTCTGGGCGACGGGCTGGGACGCCTTTTTCTCTGCAGACTGGGCGGTGTCGTCTCCCCCGCAGGAAACGCAGAAAATACAGAGACATACCAGGACAGCAGAAATGATTCTGCGAGACTCGGATGCATTGTAGGGCATCGTCTACTCCGGGTTAGGCGTTTACGGGCAAGACGAACATATGTTGCGTCGGCGCACTATCCTTAGCCGAAGGGAAAACACAAGACAAGGCGCGGATTGGCGACGTTTCGTTCGCGGGCAGGCTGGTCCGTGCCGTCGGCCATGTCCGCGCATGGTGAGGGCCCGCGCAGCGCCCGATCATCAGCGCGCCACGGGCAGGCCGGCGTTGCGCCAGGCATGGAAGCCGCCCTGGAGCAGCCGGACCGTGGCGAAGTCGTGGCCGGCCATGCGCTTCATGGCCTGGGCGCAGCGGTCCTGCTGGTCGGCGCAATACAGCAGATACGGGATGCTGCGGTCCAATGAGTCGAGCTGTAGCCGGAATGCTTCGTCATTGTAATCCATGAGTCGTGCGCCAGGAATTCTGCCCCGGGCGTGGTCGGCCGGGGAGCGCAGGTCGAGGATCGCGAGATTCGGCGTGGAGTCGATGATGCCCGCCGCCTCGGACGGCGGGACGATTTCCAGGACCTGGCCGGGCGTTCCTTCCGGAACCGCGGGCGAAAACGGCCGGAAATAGGCGAGGGCGAGGGCCGCCGCCAAAACGAAAACGATGAGGGGCGCGGCCGCCAGCAACCTGCCGCGCCCGTCGTTCGAATTTTCGAATCGCACCACGAAGAACGTTCCCTGCACAACGGCCTTACGGCTGTGGTCGGAGTCTGCTACGAACAGTCCCTGGCGCCGGCAAAGGCCTTCCAGAGCACTGATGTGGATAGAAATGATGCGGCGTGGAAGGACATGTCGAAGATGTCGGCGTCGGTCCAGCCCAGGTCGTGCAGCACCTCGATATCCTGGGGCGTGACGGCGGTGGGGTTCTCCACCACCTTGAGCGCGAACAGGAACAGCGCCTTGCGTTCATCATCCATCTCGACCAGTTCCGGATGCTCGCGCAGGGTGGCGAGATCCTCGTCGCTCATCATCGCAGCCGCCTGCAGGATCATGCTGTTGAAGTCGTAGCAGAATTGGTAGCCGAACCTGTGGGCGAGCACGTAGCGCGTCATGGCCAGCAGCTCCATATCCAGCCGCGGGTGGGACATGAAGTACTTGAGGAACTCAACCTGGCGCGTGAGGATATCCGGGCTGGCGGAGTGAAGGACCAGCGGTTCGGGCACTGGCACGCCGGGAGGCAGCACGGCGTATGCATCGGCGATCTTGCCTTCGGCCTCGTCAGGGGGGGTGTGGTTCAAAAGCATGACGTCTCCTGAAAAAATGGTGTTGGCAATATTCTTTCTACAGCACTAGCCGCCCGCAGTCGCAATGGCAAGGCCGCGCGTGTCTTACAGCAGGAAGCGCCAGAGCCACAGCACGATGAGTCCGGCCGCGATGGTCAGGAACATGTGGCGGGTGCGCCAGGCAACGACCGCGGCCGCGAACCCGGCCACGACCTTGCCGTTGCCCCAGGCCTCGCCGATGGCGGACAGCTCGCCTCCGGGAGCGAGGATGGCCGGCACCACGAGGGCCGCGAGCACGGCCGCCGGAATGGGCCGGAGCATGGCCATGAACCGCTGGGAAACCGTGCCCCGGAACAGCGCGAAAAAGGAAAAGCGCATGAGCAGGGTGCCCAGGGCGAGGATGAGGACAACACCCCAGAATGCGGCGTCGCCCACGATCATGTCCGTTTCCTCCGGGAGCCGCCATGGGACTGCTCAGCGCTGTCGCGCGGACGAGCGAGGTACCCGGCGGCGATGCCGATGAGCGCCGCGAGGAGGAAGCCCGTGTTGGCGGGCATCCAGGAAAGGGCCACGGAAAGCGAGCCGCCCACGAGCGCCGCCGTGACCAGGCCGCGGTCCGTGAGCACCTGGAACAGGAGCGCC
>JBMCLC010000332.1:0-3289 GCA_048614715.1 Oceanidesulfovibrio sp. | reverse complement strand
GGGACGAGGATATCCGGGGCGGCGCGGAGCTGGGCCCGGATCAGGAGATGGAGACGCAGGAGGAGGCGGAAGGCGGCGCAGGCGCCGAAGGGGAGCCGGGCAGCCTGCTGAACGAATCGCACGATGATTCGTCCGACGGCGACGGCCAAGAAGCGGCCGCCGAATCGGGAGAGGACGAGACGCCCCCGCAGGACGAGCAGGGCGACGATCCCGGCATGAGCGGGGAGGTGCGCGACGCGCCCTCGGACACTGGCGGCGCGGACAGCGCGGCGGACATGACCCGACAGGAGGAATCCTGGCAGGTGGCTGTGGCTCAGGCCCTGCACAAGGCGCGCGAAGCGGGAGAACTGCCCGGCGCGCTGGAACGGCTGCTCGCCGAGGCGTTGGCCCCCTCCCTGAGCTGGCGGGAGTTGCTGCGGCGTTTTCTGGCCAACGCAGCGCGAAACGATTTTTCCTGGGTCCGGCCCAACCGCCGGCATCTGCACGCCGGGCTGTATCTGCCCGGACTGGAGAGCGAGGAGCTGTCCGAGGTGGTCGTGGCCGTGGATGTTTCCGGCAGCGTCAGCCAGGAAGAGCTGGACAGCTTTGCCGCCGAGCTCTCGGCCGTTCTCGAGGAGTTCGACACCACGGTGAGGGTGTTCACCTGCGATGCGGCGCTCACCACGCAGGACACGCTGGCCCGCTGGGACCTGCCCCTGGACTTCACGGCCACGGGCGGCGGGGGCACGGATTTCCGCCCGCCGTTCACGCAATTGGAGCAGGACGGCGCAACCCCGGCCTGTCTCGTCTATTTCACGGATATGGAATGCGACACATTTCCGGAGGATCCCGGCTTTCCTGTCCTCTGGGTCACCACCAACGCCCGACATGCGACCCCGCCGTTCGGCGAGGTCGTGACTATGGAGCCGTGCCCGTAGAGCGCCGCTGTGCGGGTCGCATGCCACGGGTCGTTCGGCCTATGTCGGGACTCTCAACACAACATTCGGCTGCCGGTCAGGAACGCGGCATGATCATGGAACGACGCCTATGAACATCGAGTGGACACTCTCCAAAAAGCGCGGGAATTTTCGTCCCGTACTCAGCTACACCATCACCCTCACGGATTATGAGAAAAGTCTGGGGGTGCCTGCCGTGCGCATACAAAGCACGATTCCCAAGCCGCCGGACGCTGGGCTGGCCTACTGCTGGCCCGGGCAGAACGAGCGATCCGAGTGGACGCCCGCCGAATTCCACTTGCTGATGACGCCGCCGCACACGGACGGGACGATTACGAAAAGCATCAAGCTTCCCTGGCGGGAGGGGAACGGCTATCCGGAGGTGGACGAGTCGTTCGGCCTGCTTCGGGATTCGTTCGAACGCGTTCTGGCCGAATCTTCCGCGAGCTGTCCCATGATCGAAACCGGCCGCCTCGAACTATCCGGCAAAGCCACGTCTGAAATCGCGCCGGCTTTCGCGGCCGAGCGCATTCTCCGCGCGATCAGGGCGTCCTGAGCCATCTGCAGGCGGTTTGCAGTCCGAGTCCGTCGATGGGCACGAGTATGAGTTTGCCCGCAATGATCTGCTGCTGGTGCGTGGTGTGTGTCCATGATGAGAGGTCTTGCATTGTGACGCACGGGTGTCGGCCGGGAGACGGGGTGTTCACGGTTTTGTCACATGAACCGACTATGCTCGGGCCATGCGTGTGTCCATATCCCAACTAGCGACCCTCAACGCCATCTCCATGCACGACAGCTTCGCCGAGGCGGCCAAGTCCCTGGGGGTGAGCCAGCCCGCGGTCTCTTCGCAGATCAAGCGGCTGGAGCAGGAGTTCGGGGTCAAGCTCGCGCGGCGTATCGGCAAACGCGTCAAGCTCACGCCTCTGGGAGAGGACGTCGTGGAAAAAGCGCGGCGGGCGCTTTCGCTGCTGCACGACATCGATCTATCCCTGGCCTCGGCCGGCGAGCTCATGGGCGGCCATTTCCGCGTGGGGCTTTCCTGCCACAACCTCATCAAGGACCTGCTCTCGCGGTTCATGCTCACCTATCCGTATGTGAAGGTTGTGGCCAAGGTGCAGGACACCTACACTCTGCTCAAAGGCATGGAGGCCGGCTATTTCGACCTGATCACCGTGACGCTGGATCAGCCCCATCCGGAATACGTGAACCATCTCTACAGCGTACAGGACATCGTGCTGCTCGTATCCAGCGGCCACCCCTGGGCGTCTCGCGAGGCGATTCATGTGGATGAGCTGCACGGACAGCGGATGATCTACCGCGAAACCAGCTTCACCAGGACGATCTTCGAACGGGAGCTGGTCGCGCGCAAAATAGCGCCCCTCAGCGCCCTGGAGCTGGACACCTGGGAATCCTACATTGCCGCGGTGGTCTCCAACATCGGCTTCGGCATCGCGCTGCGCGACGAAGTGCGCGACGAGTCCGAGGTGGTGGCGCTTCGCATGTCCGGCGCGCACATGGAGGCCGGCCAGTACATGCTCATCCATCCGGACATGGAGGACGCCCGCACCGTGCGGGCTTTCACGGATATGGCCCTGGCCTCCAGGGACAAGCGTCAGCAACAGGACGTGGCCTCCGTGACCGGATCATAACCTCACCTTTCGTTTGTCCAAACCGGGTGAAGCTTTCCTTTGCAATAGTCATTTCCGGGACAACAAAGCGTCACACTCCCCGAGCTACCACCGTACCATCGCGAAAAGCGGCGTTTGGCCGAGTCCGGGCGTTCGGTGCTGCATGGCCGCGAGTGTGCCGGCGGCGCGACTTATCCCGGCCGTGACCATGGCCGACGACACGGCCGTCAGCTGCGCATTTTTCGCAGCAGTCCGAATTCTCCGAGTTCACGGAGCAGGACGGCTGCCACGCCGAGATGCCCACCCTGCGTGGCACAAACAGGGAAACACGCGACCGCATGAGGAAGCGCCGCAGCATGCGCACCCACGGCGTTGTTGCGGATCGATCCTTTTTACCATCAAGCACTCGTTAAATGAAAAGGACATGACAACAAGCACAGCCTATATCCACACCGCGCCGTACCCCGGCCCGGTGTTGGCAATCGTTTTGGACTGGGCCGGCACCGCCGTGGACCACGGCAGCCTGGGTCCAGCGGCCGTCTTCAAACGCGCCTTCGCCGAGCACGGGGTGGCCGTTTCCTTCGAGGAGATACGGCCCTATATGGGGCTCAAGAAAATAGACCATGTGCGCGCCATGCTGCGGCAGGACGATGTCGCCCGCAAATGGCGCTTGGCCAAAGGATCCACGCCGGACGAGGAGGCGGTTCGCGCCGTGTACGAGCTTCT
>JBMCLC010000331.1:0-3295 GCA_048614715.1 Oceanidesulfovibrio sp. | reverse complement strand
TTGGGCGGCGGCCTTGCCCCCGGCGCCGCAGTGCTGCTGGGCGGACCGCCAGGCGTGGGCAAATCCACGCTGTTGCTGCAGCTCGCCGGTTCTCTTGCCGCGTCCGGCAGGGGCGTGCTCTACATTTCCGGCGAGGAATCCCTGGGCCAGCTGCGCGGCCGGGCGGAGCGGCTCGGCGCTCTCACGCCGAAGCTGGAGGCGCTGGAGACCAGCAGGCTGGAGGACGCCTTGCCCGCGCTGGAATCAGGCGCCCATTCTCTGGTGATCCTCGATTCCGTGCAGACCGTGGCTTCCCCGCGGACGGACGGCCTGCCCGGCAGCGTGGGCCAGGTCCGCGCCGTGGCCGCGGAATGCCTGGAACTCGCCAAGGTGCGCGGCTTTTCCCTGGTCATCGTGGGCCACGTCACCAAGGAAGGGCACATCGCAGGCCCCAAGCTCCTGGAGCACATGGTGGATACGGTGCTCGCCATGGAAGGGGACAAGCAGAACACCCACAGAATCCTGCGCGTACTCAAGAACCGTTTCGGCTCCGACCGCGAACTCGCCGTTTTCTCGATGGAAAAGGACGGACTTGCCGAGGTCACGGACCCGTCCACCCTGTTCCTGGAGGATCGCGACGCATCGCTGTCCGGCTCGGCCCTGGCCATGGCAGTGGAGGGCAACCGGCCATTCGCCGTGGAGGTTCAGGCCCTGGCCGCCAAAAGCTACCTGGCCATGCCGCGGCGCACCGGCCTGGGTGTGGACGTGAACCGTCTCAACCTCCTGTTGGCGGTGCTGGAGAAGCGCCTCGCCGTGCATCTAGGGCAGTGGGACATCTACGCCAAGACGGCCGGCGGCCTGCGGATGCAGGACCCGGGCATGGACCTCGCCCTGGTGGCCGCGGTGCTATCCTCCTATTATGATCGACCCCTCCCGCCGGCGGCCGTGTTCTGGGGCGAGCTGGACCTCAACGGCCGCATCCGACCCGTGTCAGGCCACGACATACGCCTGGAGCAGGCGCGCCGGCTGGGATGGCGGCCGATTATCTGCCCTATGTCCAAGAAAACAGAGGCAGGGGTAATTGTTCCAGAAACTCTTGCCGAATTACAAGGCAGACTTTTCGGCGCCGGCTGACAGATAGCCGTTGATGAGAATTGCAAATGGATATGGCATGCCGTATTGTCCCATGGTTACTTGCCGTGGACCTATATTGCCGATAATCTCCCAAGGCGACGGTTGACGGTCAACGGGACAGCCGAAAAATATGAGCATGCGAGGTGCAAATGGTTGATCGCGAAAACAGGTACGCTGATATCGGGACGGTGGCGCTGGTCCTTGGGTTGGCTCTCAGCGTCCTGATGTTTGCCGGCCCTTTTTTCGCCTGGGGGAGCGAAGCTGCCACGGGTGTATGGTTCGCCGCGGGGGCGGCGGCTCTTGGCGTGGCGGCGACGCTGGCCGTATTTTTTCATATCCGCAAGACGATCGGCCGGTTTGTGGAGGACTCGGAGTCGTTGCTCGGCTCTGGCGCCGGTCACGCTCCATCGAAAACCCTGCAGGGCTTGTCCGTCCTGCTGCGCTCGGCTCTCGCCCCTTCCGAGGGCGGAAAGCATTGCGCCATGAACATTGAGGCCCTTGTCCGCACGGAAACGCCACTGGCGGTGCTGGATAATAACGGCGGCGTTCTGTTCTCCAGCCACGGATTTTCCGCCCTGGTTGGACGTCCGGACGCCCGACTCGAGGGACAGCTCATAACCGAGGTGCTCGGGCCCCAGGCCGGCGAGATAATCCGCGGCGAACAGCACGGCCTCCATCTGACCCTGGAAAGCCCCCAGGGCGAGCGGCACGTCATCGTGCATTCGGACTGGCTGGTGGAAGATGGGCAAGAGCCGCTGTTTCTGGTGGTTCTGGCGGATGCCGAGATAGTCTCGCGCGAATGCAGCGCCATGAAGATTCTTCATGAAGAGTTCACGGCCAGCGGCGGGCAGGTCCGGGAACTTGCGCAACGGGTGGCCGCCGCCAGCGAACAGTTGTCCGCCGCAGCCAGCGAGCAGTCCCGCGGCGCGCGGCAGCAAAAGGCCCAGTCGGAATCAGTGGCCACGGCCATGGAGCAGATGACGGCCACGGTGCTGGAAGTGGCGCAGAACGCATCGGCCACGTCCGAGGCGGCCGGCGGCGCGCGGAACTCCGCGAGCGAGGGAGCGCAGCTCGTGAACCAGGCTGTGGACGGCATCCACCGTGTATCCACGCAGACCCGGGAGCTTTCCACCGCGCTTGACCAGTTGGGAGAACAGTCCAACCAGATCGGCGCCATCATCGGCGTGATCAACGACATCGCGGACCAGACCAATCTCCTGGCGCTGAACGCCGCCATCGAGGCGGCCAGGGCCGGCGACGCCGGACGCGGCTTCGCCGTGGTGGCGGACGAGGTGCGCAAGCTGGCCGAGAAGACCATGACAGCCACCAAGGAAGTGGAGACGGCTGTCTCCACCATCCAGTCCCGCGCCAAGCAGGCCACGGAGTCCATGCGCCTGACCGAGCAGCAGGTGGACAGTTCCACCGAGCTGTCCAATCGCGCCGGGCAAGCGCTGCAGACCATTCTGGACGCAATCGAAAACATGGTCGAGCGGGTCACGCAGATAGCCACTGCCGCGGAGGAGCAGTCCTCGGCCGCGGAGGAGATCAACCAGTCCGTCGAGGGCATCGCCGGCATAGCCAGAGACTCCGAGGAAGCCGCCGAGCAGGCCGCCCAGGCGACGCGCGGTCTGGCCACGCTGTCCAAGGAACTGCTCGACCTGTCCCTGGCTCTGACCGGACACTCCGGGGGCGAGGGCAATTTCTGGGAGTCCAAGGGCAGCATGCGCGGCGTCCTGCCGAAGATGATGCAGGATTTCGTACGGCAGGAATTCGGCACCAAGGTGTTTCACAAAGTCCAGGAGAAGATGGGCAGCCCGATTTTCCTGCCGTCCATCACCTATCCGGACCAGGTGCTCAAGCAAATCGCCCACGAGGTGTCCCAGGAGACGGGCAAATCAACCAAGGAAGTGTTCGCCAGCTTCGGCAGGTTCACGGTGCCCCAGTTCAAGAAGATGTACGGCCGCTACTTCAAGCACCAGAACCTTAAAGACCTGTATCTGGACATGGACCGCATCCACGCGCAATTGACCAAGGATTATCCGGGCATCCAACCCCCGCGTTTTACCTACGACGACAAGGGCGGTACACTGATCATGGAGTACACATCCAGCCGCGGCTTGTTCGAGTATTTCGAGGGCATCATCAAAGGCGCGGCCGATTTCTTCGACAGGCCCGTCTCGGT
>JBMCLC010000330.1:0-3299 GCA_048614715.1 Oceanidesulfovibrio sp. | reverse complement strand
TGCAGCATGGCCCGCTGGCGCGGTGAAACATCGCGCGCCTCGGGTTGGATATTGAATACGATGACGATCAACAGAATGAGCATGGGGACGATGGTGACCACGGTGCCGAAGCTGAGACCGGTGGCCTGCGCGACAACGACCCAAAGCCCGCTGAGGGCGAAGACCAACGCCGAAGGCAGCCGTACCGATGAGAGCAGGGGATCGTTCCGCTGCGCCGGCAATGCCTGATAGATGGCGTAGGCGAAGGACCACAGATAGATGAGTCCCCAGATGGAAAACGTCCATCCCGCGGGCGTAAGCGGGGTGCGGACCACGGCGGCGCGCGCCGAAATAGGTTCGCCAAGGCCCAGCATGGGGAGAAACTGCACGAGCGACTGGACTACCGAAAGAGCGACCACGGTCCAGGCTAGAAAAGCTTCACGTTGGCGACGCGTTGAATAAGCCACGATAACTCCGTGAAAGTTTGCATGTCTTGCACAATCCTCTAGTATGTAGACTTACGTATGAGCGCTGGCAAGCATGAGAATGCAAACGTCCAATTACGGCTAATAGAACAACGGGACAAAGGAACGTGATGGATACGAATTGGTTGCCGCCGCTGGCCACGGGTCTTGACAGATGCCACGATTCGGCCGGCCGCGACATTCCCTGTGAGGACACGGGCCAGGACGCCGCCCATGGCCTGGGGCTGCGTATGGAGGGAGAACGGTTCGTCGCGGAGCCGTCGAATACAGACGTGGTGGAGGACAGGCTGACCGGCCTCGTCTGGACACGGGACGCGAGCCAGGGCGGGTTCCCGGTTTCCTGGCGCGAGGCGCTGGACCACATAGCGGCGATGAACGCCGAGCGCACCTATGGCCGCTCGGACTGGCGGCTGCCCAACCGCCGGGAACTGCGCAGCCTGGTGAACCACGGCCAGCGCAAGCCGGTGCTGAACCCGGACCACCCCTTCGCGTCCGTCTTCCAGCACTGGTACTGGACCGCCACCACGGCGGCCAAGGCTCCGGGCTATGCCTGGAGGGTGCACATGGCCGGCGGCAGGGTGTTCTATGGCCGCAAGGACGAGGGCTCCATGGTCTGGGCAGTTGCCGGGCAGAGCGGCACGCTGCCGCGGACAGGGCAGAAGCAGTGTTTCGACGATCGCGGCCGGACTATCGAATGCGGCGGCACGGGCCAGGACGGCGAGTTGCGCATGGGCGTGGCCTGGCCGGAGGATCGCTTCGCCGTGCATCCCGGGGACAAGGACGCGGTGCTCGACCGGCTCACGGGCCTGCTCTGGCGGATAAACGCCAACGAATGCGGCCGGCTGACTACCTGGAAGGAAGCGCTGGACAAGGCCACCCGCGCGGGCATGTCTTCTGCCGGGCCGTGGCGGCTGCCAAACATCAACGAGCTGGAATCCCTGGTGGACTGCTCGGCGCACGATCCGGCGCTGCCCGCGGGCCATCCCTTCGAGAATACGCAGGAGGCGTACTGGTCCTCCACATCCAGCGGATTCGAGCCGGATTGGACTTTCAATCTGTATCTGCACAAGGGTGCTGTGGGTGTTGGCCACAAGGCCGGGGCCGAGTTCTGCTGCTGGCTCTGCGCGGGTCCTGTTTCTTAGGCCGTTCCGGGGGCAGGTCCGGGACCCGTGGAGGACGCAAACCGAAGTGGCCGGCTTTTTCATGCGCGTCCGTGCCCGTTGACTCGTGGCCGCTTTTTCTTCATATCCTGTTGTGAAACACCATTCCCGGCATTTATCTTCCAGCCTCGCCATCCACCCGTCCTTCAACCAGGAGCGGCAGCCGCATGCCAGTCTCGACAGCTACGGTCCACGCAAAGGCGCTCGTCATCGCACACGGCGCCTTGGGCGTCGCCCTGCTCGGCGGCAACCTCGTGCTCTTCCCGCCCTGGGACAGCCTGTTCTACTGGTGGCTCGCCCCGTTCGACGTCCTGGGTCTCCTGGCCACGGCGCTGCTCGCCTTGCAGCCGGCCCGGGCCTGGGGGTGCCTGCTGGGTCTGGTCGCCGGCGGGCTCGAAAGCATTGCGCTATTATATCTGGCCGGCGCAATCCCAAACGGTTCTTTCTTGCCGCCGCTGCTGCTGGCCGTGCTCGCATTGTGCCGCCTGGCCGCAGTGTGGCGGCTTGCATTCACGGAGACGGCTGAGCGACCACATTTACCCGAGCGGGGATGCGCATCGTGAGCGCTGCCGGCAGCCAGAAGGGGTTCCGCCCGCTCATGCCGTTGCCCAGGCAACGCGCCATCGCCGCGGCGGTCATAATTGTAATTGCCCTGGCCATCGTCGCCGCGGCATTCATTCCGGTGGAACACCCTTCGTCCTCGATTCTCTACAAGTTCGGGTGGGACAGGACACTGCTTCTTTCCGGCAAGATCATGGGCATAACCATCGTGTGCCTGCTCCTGGTCCAGCTCATGCTCGCGGCGCGTCTTTCGGCTCTGGACCGCATCGTACCGCAGAACCGTCTCATCTCGCTGCATCGCGGCCTTGGCGTCATCATCGTAACGCTGGCCGTGGCGCATCCGCTGCTCATCTTCGCTCCCGAGGACATCACAACGATCCCCCTGGAATGGGACTACTGGCCCGAGGTGGTGGGCGCGGTCCTGCTGCTCACGGTGTGTTTTCTCACAGGCGTCACGCTGCTGCGCGACTCGCTGCGGTTGCCGCACGGATTGTGGAAGATCGGCCACAGGCTGGGCGCGGGCGCCGTCATCGTCGGTTTTGCCGTGCACGTGCATTACGTGAACGACGGGTTCGACAAGGGGCTGCCTTACGCGTTCATCTGGGGAGCTACGGCGCTGGGCGGCGCGTTTTGGCTGTGGACAGCCACACGGCCGTGGCGCCTGGCCGCGCCGTATGAAGTGGCGTGGGTGGGCAGGCCCGGCCGCGACACGGTCGAGTTCGAGCTCACGCCGCGCGATCAGAGTCTGGCCCATGCGCCCGGGCAGTACGCCTATCTGCGGTTCGATTCCAAGGCCGTGTCCTCGGAGGAGCATCCATTCACCATCGCCTCGGCGCCGACGGAGAAGGGCCTGCGATTCACCATCCGCTGCGCCGGAGATTTCACCAGGCTGCTGCCCGGCGTTGCGCCTGGAGAGGCTGTGAGGGTGGACGCGCCCTACGGACAGTTCAGCTACCTGGCGGCACCATGGGCCAGACGATTCGTGCTCGTGGCCGGCGGGGTCGGCATTACCCCCATGCTTAGCATGCTGCGGCACATGGCGGCGTCCGGCGATACGCAGAAGGAGGCGATCCTGCTCTGGAGCAACCGAAAGGCCGAGGATGTGGTCCATCGC
>JBMCLC010000329.1:0-3304 GCA_048614715.1 Oceanidesulfovibrio sp. | reverse complement strand
GGGCGACCCGTCCACCGAGACCGGCCTCCGTGCAGGCGCAAGCACTGTCGGCGCCAGCAGCTGACCCCCGTTCTGCTCCTCCATGGGAAAAATCGTGTCGTGCTCGGGCTCGTCCGTCGGTGTTTCGGAAGTGCTGTTGGAGTCGCCGCTCGTGGCCATGGCCTGGATCTGCGAGGGGGAGATCATGCCGTCGGCCGGCTCCGCGGCTCCAGCGGTTTGGACTGCCAGCACCAAGCACAGCAATGCGAGTGTGAATATCAATCGGCCCATAGCGTTGCGATCCTGCATCCGGGCGTTGGCCCCGTGTTTGTTTTCTGATAGTGATTGCCACGGTGCATGTCGGTCTCACCAAACACCAGACACGCCCATATCCCCGTATGGAACAATTCCTCGCCGATCTCCATATCCACTCCCGGTACTCCAGGGCAACCAGTAAGCAGCTGACCCCCAGAGTGCTGGCAGCCTGGGCCCGGGTCAAGGGGTTGCACGTGCTGGGCACGGGCGACTTCACCCATCCCGCGTGGCGCAAGGAAATGGCCGAGGCCATGGAGCCCGATCCGGCCAGCGGCCTCCTGCGACTCAAGGACTCCCGCAACCTCACCCGGGAAATACCATTTTTGGACGGCTTTGAACTCTCGGGCCGAACCCTGTTCATGCTCCAGGCCGAGATCAGCTCCATCTACAAGAAAAACGGCGCGGTGCGTAAAATTCACAATTGTGTATACGTGCCTACCCTGGAAGCCGCGAACGCGTTGTCCCACAAGCTGGCCGCCATCGGCAACATCGAGTCCGACGGACGGCCCATTCTCGGCCTGGACGCGCGCGACCTGCTGGAGATGGTCCTCGAACTCGATCCCCTGGCATTCCTCGTGCCAGCGCATATCTGGACGCCGTGGTTCTCCCTGTTCGGCTCCAAGTCCGGCTTCGATTCACTGGAGGAATGTTACGGCGATCTGTCCTCGCACATTTTCGCCCTGGAGACCGGGCTGTCCTCGGACCCTGAGATGAACTGGATGCTCTCGGCCCTGGACCGTTACGCGCTCATCTCCAACTCCGACGCCCATTCCGGCGAGAAACTCGCCCGGGAGTGCAACGTCTTCAGCGGAGAGCGCTCGTACGAGGGCATCTACCGGGCCCTGCGCGGCGAGGCCCTGGGGCACAAGTTCCAGGGCACCATTGAGTTCTTCCCGGAAGAAGGAAAATACCACCTGGACGGCCACCGCAAGTGCGGCGTGGCCCTGGAGCCGCGCGAGACCCTGGCCCGCGGCGGCATCTGTCCGGTTTGCGGCAAACCGCTCACCGTGGGCGTGCTCCATCGCGTGCTCGCCCTGGCGGACCGCGAAACGCCGGAAAAGCCGGCTCATGCGCCGGGGTTCGAAACCCTCATCCCCCTTTCCGAGGTCTTGTCCGAGATCGTCGGCGCCGGCCCGGCCACCAAGTAAGTCCGCGCCATGTACACCCGCTGCGTGTCCCGGCTCGGCTCCGAGATGGCCGTGCTGCGCGACGCCCCGGCAGAGGAGCTGGCCCGCATATCCGCTCCGCTGGCCGAGGCTGTCATGCGCATGCGCCGCGGCGAGGTTATCCGCAATCCCGGATTCGACGGCGAGTTTGGAGTCATCCGCGTCTTCTCGGACAAGGAACGCAAGGAACTCCACCAAGGCGCGTTCCTCGTGCCGGATTCCTCATCCGCGATGAAAAGCGGGAAGCAGCCCACGGTAAAAGAACCGAAATCCCGGGTGGCGGAGATAGCGCCGGAGCCCGAGGCCATACTCGAAAGCGAACCGCCTGCGCCGGTCGCGCCAGCGGGACTGAACCCGGAGCAGGAACGCGCCGTGCACGCCGGTCCGGGACCAGTGCTGGTCAAGGCCGGACCCGGCACAGGCAAGACGCACACCCTGCTCGCGCGCATCGAGCACCTCATTGCGGAGGGCAGCTCGCCGCGCCATATCCTGGCGGTGACCTTCACCCGCAAGGCGGCCCGCGAGCTTTCCGAGCGGCTGGTGCGCTCCTTTGGCGCGAAAGCCACGCTGCCCCGCGCCGACACCCTGCACGCCCTGGCCCACGAGGTCTGGCGCAACGCCTACGACGAAGCGCCTGTGGTCCTGTCAGAGGAATCAGCCCGCCGCGTGTTTCGCGAATCCAACACCGACGCCGGCCTGAATTCCCGCGCCCTGGACACGGCCTTTTCCGCCATCTCCCTGGCGCGGGAACGACGCGAATCCCTTGGCGATGAGCTCGAGCCGCTATTCCACCGCTACGTCAAGCAGAAGGAGTCCTGGAACCTGGCGGATTATACGGACCTGCTCGAATTCTGGCTCGAACAGATCGAGCACGAGATTTATCCCCGCCCGTATACCCACGTGCTTGTGGACGAAGTGCAGGACTTCTCCCGCCTGCAGATAGACCTCGTGCGCGCCCTGCTCACCGCGCCGGCGGCCGAGCAGATAGCCGACGAGCTGAACGACCCCGCATCGCCCCCGGGCCGGGGCCTGTTCGCCATCGGCGACCCCGACCAGTCCATCTACGGTTTCCGCGGAGCCATGGCCCACGTGGAGGAAGCATTGCACGATGTCTGGCCCCATCTGGAAGTCATCGGCCTTTCCGCCAACTACCGTTCCGCTCAATCCATCCTGGACCTTGCGGCCCGCGCGCTCGACCAGGGCCGCGGCGCGCCCGAGATTCTCGCGGGCACATCATCCATGGCCGGCCAGATCCGCCTGTTCGAGGCTCCCACGGCGGAGAGCGAGGCAGCCTGGGTGGGCGAACGTATCCGCGCCCTGCTCGGCGCCACGAGCCACACCCTGGCGGACCGCGACCGCACCGCCGGAGAAGACGAGGCCGAAGGTCTGGGCGATGAATCCTTCTCCCCGGGCGACGTGGCCGTGCTCGTGCGCGTCCGCTCGCAGATCGCGCCCCTTGCCCGCACCCTGGACCGACTCGGCCTGCCCGTCTCGGTGCCCGAGACCGAGGCTTTCTGGGAAGATGCTCGCGTGGCGGCCATCCTTGCCGCGGCCGGAGGGTTTCTGGGTATCTCCAGACCGGAAGCCGACCCCAGCGCCGGCGACGACCAGACCGCCAAGCCCCTGCCCTGCCCGGACGACGTGCTGGCCAGAGGCCCAAAGGCCATAGCTTCATACATGCAGGACGTGCCGCCGTTCGACCGTCTGTTCTGGAAAAGCCGCGCATTCAAGGAACTCGCGGCCAACTTCGAGGAGCACGGGGGCTGGCTCGGCCTCATCAACTGGATCAACCTGCAGTCCAGCCTGGAGCAGGTGAAGCGGGCCAGCGAAAAAATCCAGGTGAT
>JBMCLC010000328.1:0-3309 GCA_048614715.1 Oceanidesulfovibrio sp. | reverse complement strand
CGCAACACCGCCCTGCTCTTCCAGAACTATCGCCTCTCCTACGGCGCGCTTCTGGACAAGGCCGAACGTGTGGCCGCCGGACTCGTGGATGCCGGGCTCGCTCCGGGCGACCGGGTCGCTGTCATGCTGCCCAACCTACCTCAGACCATCATCGCCTTCTGGGGCGTGCTCAAGGCTGGCGGCGTCCTCGTCATGGTCAATCCCCTGGCCATGGAAAAGGAATTGACCCACCAGATAGGCGACTCCGGCGCGCGATTCCTCATCACACTCCAGCGGCTCTGGGAACGGGTCGAGCCGTTGCAGGAGGAGTTGCGCCTCGAACGGACCTTCCTGACCACCATCGCAGACGGCCTCGCGTTTCCCAAGAATTGGCTGTATACCCTCTCGCGCCGGCGCGAAGGACAAAAAGCGCTTGCGTACAACGGCTCCACGCTCCTGCCCTGGAAAGCGCTGGTCAAGACACGCCGGCGCGAGTCCGGGCGGGTGGGCGATCCCGAAAAATCCCTGGCGTGCATCCAGTATACCGGCGGCACCACCGGGCTGCCCAAGGGCGCCATGCTCACCCACGCCAACCTCTCCTGCAACGTCCGCCAGTGCATGGCCGTTATCCATGGCCTGGAGCCGCAGAAGGAGACCTTCCTCGGACTGCTGCCCTATTTCCACGTGTACGGGCTCACGGTGTGCATCGCCCTGCCCACGGCCGTGTGCGCGGCCATGCTGCCGTTCCCGCGATTCGCGCCCATCGACATCCTGGAGGCCATTCGGCGGTTCAAGCCCACGGTTTTTCCGGGCGCGCCCGCCGTGTACGTCGCGCTCATGCGGCAGAAAAACCTGGCCGAGTACGACCTCACCTCCCTCAAGTATTGCATATCCGGCTCGGCGCCCATGCCTGTCGAGGCGCTCAAGTCCTTCCAGACAATCACCGGCGCAGGCATTCTGGAAGGTTTCGGTCTTACCGAGACTTCGCCCGTAACCCACCTGAACCCGTTGCAGGGCGTGCGCAAGGTGGGCTCCATCGGTCTGCCCCTGCCGGATACGGACTGCCGCATCGTGGATCTGGCGACCGGCAAGGACCTGCCGCCCGGTAAACCCGGCGAGCTGCTCATCAAGGGACCGCAGGTGATGCGCGGCTACTGGAACAAACCGGAGGAGACAGCCGAGGCATTACGCGACGGCTGGTTCGTCACCGGCGACATCGCCACCATGGACGAGGACGGCTACTTCCGCATCGTGGACCGGAAAAAGGACATGATCATCACGGCGGGGTACAACGTGTATCCGCGCGAGGTGGAGGAAGTCCTTATGGAGCATCCGGGCGTGAAGGAGGCGGCCGTGGTGGGCAAGCGCCACAAGACCCGCGGTGAACTGGTACAGGCGTATGTGGTGCTGGAGGAAGAAGCGAACGTGACCCCGGCGGAGCTCATCGGCTGGTGCCGGGAGAAGATCGCCTCATACAAGGTGCCGCGGGAAATCGTGGTGCGCGATGATCTGCCGAAGTCGGTGATCGGCAAGCTGCTCAGGAAAGAACTGCGGACGGGGTGAGCCCTCACAACGGACAGTGTCTCGTTATCTAGAACTGCATGGCCCAGATCCGGTTCGCTTGGGAATTGCCATAAAAAAAGGAACCATAGTCCCCTTCCAAACATTCATACGCCATACCGCCTCATGGCGGACCCCAGCGATTCGGCCATCATGTATCGCGGCCGCAGACCTCGCGCACGACTTTCATGATTCCGGACTTGTCGATGCCCACGGCGGCGCGCAGCTCCTTCTGCTTGCCGTGCTCCACAAAGGAATCCGGCAGGGACACACGGCGGATGGTCAAGCCGGACAGGGCCTCGGCGTCGGCCAGTCCCTCGAGTACTGCCGAACCGAAACCGCCCATGCGGGTGTGTTCCTCGGCTATGACCAGGCGGGGGCATCCGGCGACCAGCTCAAGAATCTGCGCTATGGGCAGCGGCTTGACGAACCGCGCGTTGAACACGCCCACGTTCAGCCCTTCCGCCTCCAGGGCGGCGGCGCCTTCCAACGCCGGGTACACCCGGCTGCCCAGAGCGATGACCATGGCGTCCGTGCCCTCGCGTATCAATTCGCCCTCGCCCAGGGGCAGGGTGTGCGGATCGTAGGAAAGTTTCGCGCCCACGCCGAGCCCCCGCGGATAGCGGATGGCAACGGGCTTGCCGCAGTCCAGGGCCGTGGCCAGCATGATTTGCAGTTCGGCCTCGTCCTTGGGCGCCATCATCACCAACTCGGGAATGTGCCTGAGGTAGGCTATGTCGAAGGCGCCGTGGTGCGTGGGCCCGTCTTCGCCCACCAGACCGGCGCGGTCCAGGCAGAAAACCACCGGCAGCTTCTGCAGGCAGACGTCATGCACGATCTGATCGTAGGAGCGTTGCAGGAATGTGGAGTAGATCGCGACCACCGGCTTGTAGCCCTGGGTGGCGAGACCGGCGGCGAAGGTCACGGCGTGCTGCTCGCAGATACCCACGTCCACGAACCTTTCCGGATACGAGTCCGCGAACTTGTTGAGCCCCGTGCCCTCCGGCATGGCCGCGGTGATGGCGATAATAGAGCTGTCCCTGCCGGCGAGGCTGGCTAGTGTGTCGCCGAACACCTCGGTATAGCTGGGAATCTCAGGGCAGCCGTTGCTGGAGAACTTCTTCGCCTGTCCTGTTTCCGGCTCGAAACAGCCCACGCCATGAAAATAGGTGGGGTTGGATTCGGCAGGTTCGTAGCCTTTGCCCTTCTTGGTCAGCACGTGGACGAGGTTGGGCCCTTCCAGCCGTTTCACATGGTCGAACACGTCCACGAGATCGCCGATGTCGTGGCCGTCGATGGGGCCGATATAGTTGAACCGGAAGGCCTCGAAGAGCATGCCCGGGGTGAAGAAGCCCTTGAACGAGCTTTCGCTCTTGCGCATGTAGTCCGCGAGGTTGTCGCCGAAGCCTGGGAACTGCTTGAGGAAATTCTCGGTCTCGCGCTTGAACTTCTTGAGCCAGCGGGCCGACAGATTACGCGACAGAAAGCTGGAAAGCGCGCCCACGTTGCGCGAGATGGACATCTCGTTGTCGTTGAGCACAACGATGAGATCCCGACCCATGTCGCCTGCCTGATTCAACCCCTCGAACGCCAGGCCGGCGGTCATGGAGCCGTCGCCGATGACCGCGAGGATCTTGGAGTTCTCCGCGTTGAGGTCCCGGCCCATGGCCATGCCCAAGGCCGCGGAGATGGAGGTGGAGGAATGGCCCACCCCGAAGTGGTCGTAGCGGCTCTCGCTCATCTTGGGAAAACCGGAAACGCCGCCCATGG
>JBMCLC010000327.1:0-3320 GCA_048614715.1 Oceanidesulfovibrio sp. | reverse complement strand
CTTCCCATTCCTTCTGCACCAGGGTGTTGCGGATGAGATCACGAATCGCCTCGGAACGGGTCTGGTAGCATTTTTCTTCACACAGCGCGTCGAACTTTTCGAGCAGTTCGGAGTCGAGCGACACGCCAAAGCGTATGGTCTGCCCCATGCGACCTCCTCGGTCGGTTTACAGCAGGGTGATTTCCCACAGATTGACGGTGACGCCGTGGCCGGAATCCCCAAAGGGACGGACCTGCCCGGCGTGGACTTTCTCCTGGCTCATTCGTGAGACGCTGAGCCCTTCGTTGTCCGCGGCGGAGCGGAACGCGCCGAAGACGTCGCGGCTTGGTTCGGCGAGCACTGCCCTGCCCTGACGCGAAATGGTCTTGGAAAGAAAGCGGGCGAGCGGCGGTCCGAAACGGCTTTCGTACATGATGTCCCCGCAGAGCACGAGGGGAAAGGCGTTGGGCGTGAAGGCGCTCTTGCGCCAGTCCATGGCCACCCAGTTCAGCGAAGCGCCTTCGAGATGGGCGGCGTTCATCCCGGCTATGCGTCTGGCGTTGGCCAGGGCCGGGAACTCGTAGTCCATGCCCACCACGCGGCCGCCCAGGGAGGCGGCGACCATGGCGATGAGCCCCAGGCCGCAGCCCAGGTCCAGCACCCGCGTGTTGTTCACGGCGTGCCTGTTCTCTGCGCACCAGCGCGCCAGAAGAATGGAGGCAGGCCAGATCTCCGTCCAGTACGGAAGACGCTCGTCCGGACCGAACTCGGGACATTCCGCGGAGCGAGGTTCATCCTCGCAGACCATTTCATCCCACAGCGTCTCGAGATCGGCGTCCCGCTCCACGATCCACAACCGGCCGCCAAGCTCTATCTCGAAACGGTCCGGGCCCTCGTCGTGGGTGTGGTAGGCGTATGCGCCGTGTTCAGCTGCTCGAACCATGCGCCCCTTATGCCCTGCCCACGGGCGGCAGGCAAGCCCCCGGCAGGCGTCTCCCGGCAGGTTTCAGCGCACCACCAGGCGTATCTCGAACGAAACGAGGTCGTAGACGAGATGGTAACCCAGGTGGCGGAAGAATTTCCCGGAGCCGTATACGGCCCCCCATTTGGTACGGTCGAGATCGAAATGCGCCTCCACGCTGATGCCCGGCTCCAGCCCTGCCAGCAGGTCGCCGGCAAAGGGCCGCACCGTGGCCGGAAAGCTCAGCGCGTGGGACGCGCCGCGCAGTTCCAGCCGGCCGTGGAACTCGTAGTTGGGCGACCCCGGAATTGCGTCGCGCAGCATGGTGCCGGAGTCGAGCACGTACTTGGCCGTGGGGAAGAGCGAGGTGAGGAAAAAGTCCTCGGATGCAAGATGCGCGTGGAGCATTTGCCGCAGTTCTTCGTCTTCCCGCAGATCGATGTTGTCGATGGTGCTCATGTCGAGTTCGAACAACCCGTTGAGCGCGCCTTCCCGCACCTGCAACTTGCCGTGGGACAGCTTTACTGTGCCCACGTGCCTTCCCTTGGGACTGCGGCCCGTCCACTCCACGAGGCTCTCGTCGATGTCCACCGCATAGCCGCCGTCGCGTGGCTCGAACACATCCTCCGGCATGTCGGGAATGGTGGCGTGGGTGCCTTCGAGCGTGAACCCTTCGGCTGCCCAGGCGTCCAGTCCGCCCACCAGCAGGTGCACGTCGGACCAGCCCTTGTACAACAGCTTTTCCGCTGCCATGGGCCCGTCCAGGGTGTCCGCGCCGGCGCCCTGGATCACCAGGGGCGCGTTCTTGTCCGGCGCGATCTCGCGCATCTGGCTGATGAACGTTACTTCGTACACGCAGGCGTTTTTGGACCCGGGAATACGGCGCTTGGCCCATTCTTCTGCGGGCAGCACGTTCACGATGTTGAACGGCCTGCCCTCATTCTGCCATTGAACGAGTTCGCGAGCCGTGAGAGTCTGCATTCCTGCGGGTTCCATTTCCAACTCGCTCCTGCTTGAATACGCACGCCACCGCCGGACCCAGCCGGCGATCACGGCATGAGGTAGAAGCCCAGATCCGAGTCCCGTTCCGGCGCTCCCACGAATCGGCCGCTCACGTGCAGCCCATCGGCCTTGGTCACCTCGATGGTGCGGCGCTTGGTGGGGCGCTTGGGCGTGTCCAGGGTGAAGGTGATCCTGGTGCGCATGCCCGGCTTCAGAATGTTGGGAGCCAGCGTGGCGAAACGGATGCCGGACAGGGACAGGTCCTCGACCACGATTTCCTCAGTCTCGTGCGTCTGGGGATCGACGTACGTGCCGTCCAGGTCCACCTTCTTGCGCAGGTGCCGCCGGGATTCCACCGAGGCCATGAACTTCTCGCCGCACCGGCAGTTGACCGTGAAATAGCGGCCTAAATCGCGCAGGGACTGGATCGGCGCCGTCCGCGAGTGCCAGCATCGATGGCATTGGATGGTAACGTTCTCACCATCCTCGCTGTAAAACAGCACCGCGCCCGCCTCGTCGTTCCGTTGCATGGAGACTCCTTCCGTCAGTAATAGCAGCAACCACGGTCCAGGGGAAGGTCAGATGGCTTCTTCGCTGTACTCCCCTTCCAACTCCGCGATTTCGGTCTCCAGCGTCTGCAATTTCTCGAAGAGCGCTTCGCTGCGGTCCTTGGTGCGGGTATAGGCGTCCAGCAGCTCGGCGCTCCTGGCCTGGTCGGCGTAAACATCCGGGTCGGCCAGTGCGGCCTCGGCCGCGCCCATCTCCTCGAGCACTTTTTCAAGCTCCGCCTCGGTCTTGGCGTAGGCGTCCTTCTTGGGCTTGAGCCTCTTGTGCATGGCGTTGCGCCGGGCGGCTTCCTCGCGCTTACGCTGTTTGGCTTCCTCGCGGGTCTCCTTACGCGCGGACAGCTCGGTGTCGGAGGGTTTGCGCTCCGCGTGGGGCGCGGCTGCCGGGGCTTCGCACCCATCCGCCTGCTGCTCCGCGGCCTTGCGGGCCCGCTCGTACCCGGCGAAGCCGTCCTCGTGTACGACCATGCCGCCTTCTTCCAGAGCCCATACCTGCGTGGGAATTCTGGAGAGCAGCCAGCGGTCGTGCGCTACCAGCAGAATGGTGCCGGTAAAGGATTCGAGCGCCTTGCCCAGGGCCTCGCGGCTTTCCAGGTCCAGGTGGTTGGTCGGCTCGTCCAGGATCAGGAAATTGGCCCGGGCCAGAAACAGGCTGGCGAGCACCAGGCGGTTCTTCTCGCCGCCGGAGAGGCTGGAGACCTCGCGGTCGTGGTACTCCTGACCGAGCAGGAACAGGCCGAGCACGCTCATGAGTTCTTCCTCGGTGGTCCGCGGGTCGGAGAGGCGGCGGATTTCGCCGAGCACGCACTTGG
>JBMCLC010000326.1:0-3321 GCA_048614715.1 Oceanidesulfovibrio sp. | reverse complement strand
TTATCCGGTGCTCGATGCGATCCTCGGCATTTCCAAGACCATGGAGGAAGGGTACTGGCCGCGGGGCCGTCTCGTGTTCGTTGAGCCCTCCGCGATACGGTCGATTCATTTCGTGGCGCGGTTCCCCTCCATGGAGCAGCCGCGGCTGACCAACTTCAAGCATGTGCGCAAGCTGCTGCAGGTCACGGAAGGCCAGTCCCGCCACCTCGTCTCGGACGGCCACAGCGTGGTGGGCATCGCAGCCGGGCGCATGCCGCGCGGCGCGGTGGCGGCAGATTTCCACGGCGGGCACGGATACATCAGTCTGGACGACGCCCTCGTGTGCAGCTTTGCCGACGGCCGGTTCTCATCCTCCACCCGGCGGGCCAAGCTCGTGCACATCGAGGAAATCCTCCTGGAGTCCGCGCTGGACCAGAACACGCGCCACCTGTTGTTCCAGGTCGTGCAGAGCGTGGTGCACCACGCGCAGGAGAACAAGCACGGCTGCACCATCGTTGTGGATCTGGGGCTGGAGCCGCTCACCCTGGCCGGCCAGCACATGGAGGTCCCGCTGGATCTGGTGGCGGACTATAATCTGGAACTCGCCAAATCGCTGGCGCGGGTGGACGGCGCGCTGCACATAGGCGCGGACCTCAAGCTGCACGGCTTCGGCTGCCTGCTGGACGGCCGCACCGTGCCCGGGGAGAACAGGGCCCGCGGAGCCCGCTTCAACTCGTCCCTGCGTTTTACGGCGGAAAACCCGGACGTGGTCGCGGTGGTGGTCTCCTCGGACCGTCCGGCCTCCACGATGCAGCACGGGGTGGAGCTCACCGCAGTCTGCGAATGGCGCCCTCTTGCCGGCCACTTCATGCAGCCGCCGCTGCTGGAAGACTGGGTGGCGGGGTAGCTGGGCCGCATCTGCCTTTGCATCCCCGCGGAGCAGGCCACGTTCCGCTCGCCGCCAATAACTGCGCAGATCATCTGCGCACAGGGCGGCCGATCCTCAAAGACAACGGCACGTCCTGCAACGAGGATGCTCCAAGCGAGGACTCCATTCCCCATGGTCCTGGAAACCATGGCCGTGACGGCCTGGGCTCATGGCCCTGCGCGACGGCGCGTTCCAGGTGGGCGACGAGTACGGCGGATGATCCGCTTCGAGGCCGAAGGACAGAAAGCACAGCCACATCATTCCGCAACGATACACGCAAGCGGATGAGCCGGCCCGCGGGACGCCCTGTTTATGGAAGAAAGGCGGCTAACCGCCACCGGCGATGAACGCCGCTACCTTCCGGCGGAATGATTCGGGCTGCTCCCAGTTGCAGCTGTGGCCGCCGTTATCCAAGAGCAGGAGTTGGGCCGCGGGCATGCCGACAGCCAGTTCCTCGGCGAGGTAGGGCCGCACCAAAATGTCCGTCGTGCCGTGCACCACCAGCGCCGGGCAGCCGATACCGGCCAGGCGATCCCGCGTATCGTGCTCCAGGCAGGCCTGGAGCTGATATTCGAACACGGCGTGGTCCAGCGGATCGGCCACGTACTGATCCACCATGTCGTCGAGGGCGGGCAGGTTTTGCACAAAGAACTCGGGATTGAACGCCACCCAGTAGAACATGCGTGCCGCTGTCTTCAGATCGCAGCATCCCAAGAGCTCCACGAGCGTGGTCACGGCCCGGCGGGCTCGAGTGTCCAGCCTGGCGAACGCGCCGGTGAGAACGAGCCGCTTTACGAGCTGCGGATGGCGCAGGGCAAGTTCCTGGGCCACGGCCCCGCCCATGGACATGCCCATCACCACGGCAGACTCCACCCCGAGGGCCGCGAGCCCCGCGGCGATGCGGTCGGCCATTTGCGGCGCGCCGCAGAATCCTTGAGGCAGCGGCGTTCCGTTGACGCCGGGATGGTCCAGGGTGATGCAGCGCATGGATGCGCCGAAGTGGCGCATGTCGGGCAGCCATTCCTGGGCCACGCCCCCAAGGCCGGAGATGAAGACCATGGCCGGGCCCTCCCCGACCTCCTGGTAGGCGATGGTCTCGCCGTCTACGGTGATGGAGTCCATCGAAGCTCCTCCCTGGCCCGCCTGGGCCCGATCGAGTTGTCTGGTGGCGATGGGAAATCGCATCTGCGTCATGGACGCATCCGTGCCTGTTGCGTACGCCAAAACCAGCCGGTTTGCACGGCTGCTGATCCATAGCGCGAAACAAGGAGCATGACCATGTCCATACGGTTCGTCCACACAAACATAGTGAGCGAGGACTGGCGTACGCTGTCCGCCTTCTACCAGAATGTCTTCGGCTGCGTGCCGGTGCCGCCGGAGCGATCCATGTCCGGCGAGTGGCTGGACAAGGGAATCGGCCTTTCCAACGCGGCGCTGGAGGGCGAGCACCTGCGCCTGCCCGGCCACGGCGACGCCGGCCCGACCCTGGAGATATTCTCCTACACGGCCATGCTGGACAAACAGGAACCAGCCGCCAACCGCAAGGGCTTCAGCCACATCGCCTTTGCCGTGGACGACGTGCGGGCCATTCTCCAGAGGCTGCTCGCCCACGGCGGATTCACCGTGGGCGAGGTGGTGGAGAAGGAAGTGCCCGGCGCGGGGCTGCTCACTCTGGTCTATGCCGCGGATCCAGAAGGAAACATCGTGGAGCTGCAGAACTGGTCGTAGCGGGTCAGCCCCTCGCGCCGGCCATGGCCCGGAGCACGAAGCCGAGGTTGCGCGGTGTTTCGCCGATGCGGCGGATGGAATAGGGCCACCAGGACGCCCCGAACGGCAGGTAGAGCCGCACGCGGAAACCCTCATCCACGAGCCTGCGCTGATAGCTGGGCCGCACGCCGTAGAGCATCTCGATTTCCCACGCGTCTCGGCGCCAGCCATTGGCCTGGGCCACGGAATCCGCATAGGAGACCATGCGGTGGTCGTGCGTGCCAAGCGCCGGATAGACGCCGCGCTCACGCGCAGACCGTGAAAAAAGTCTATCGATGCCGGCCTTGTACGAGGTGTCCCTGGCGCTCCGCGTCGTGTGCGCGATGGCCGGGGATTCGGCAAAGGCCCCCTTCACCAGCCGGACGAGCGCGCCCTCTGCCACGAGAACCTTGAGATCATCCAGGGAGCGGTGCAGATAGGACTGGATGGTCACGGCGGCGGGCATGCCGTGGTCGCGGAGCTCGTGGTACAAAGCAATCGTCTCGCGGTTCACGCTCGCGTCCTCCATGTCCAGCATCAGCGCCGGACGCGGAAGCTGATCCCCGTCGCCATTTTCTCCGGCCGCGTGGGACACTGCCCGGGCGATGCGCAACGCGTTCTCCCGGCACAGGGACCAGGAAATCATGGAGCCGATCTGCGTGGGATCC
>JBMCLC010000325.1:0-3352 GCA_048614715.1 Oceanidesulfovibrio sp. | reverse complement strand
GCCGCCCTGGTAAATTTCCTCGGGGTGGCGGATTTTCTTGGTCCAGGAGATGTCCGAGACGTGGATGAGGCCGTCGATGCCGTCCTCGATGCCGATGAAGATGCCGAACTCGGTGATGTTCTTGATGGTGCCTTCGAGCACGGTGCCTTCGGGGTACTTCTCGGCCACGAGATCCCAGGGGTTCGGGCTGACCTGCTTCATGCCCAGGGAGATGCGCTTCTTGTCGGGATCCACGCCGAGGATGACCACCTCGACCTCGTCGCCGACCTTGACCATCTGGGAGGGGTGGCGCAGCTTGCGGGTCCAGGACATCTCGGAGATGTGCACGAGACCTTCAACTCCGGGCTCCAGCTCCACGAAGGCGCCGTAGTCCACGAGGTTGGTGACCTTGCCGTTGAGGCGCTTACCTTCCGGATATTTTTCGGTGATATCTTCCCACGGATCGGGCACCAGCTGCTTCAGACCCAGGGACACCTTCTTGGAATCGCGGTCGAAGTTGAGGACCTTGAGCTCCAGCTCCTGGCCCAGCTTGACCATTTCCTTGGGATGCTTGATGCGCTTCCAGGACATGTCCGTGATGTGCAGCAGGCCGTCCAGGCCGCCCAGGTCCACGAACACGCCGTATTCGGTGATGTTCTTCACCTTGCCGGTGACGACCTGGTCTTCCTCGAGAGTCTTGAGCAGCTCGGTGCGCTTGGACTCGCGCTCTTCCTCGAGCAGCACGCGGCGGGAAACGATGACGTTGGAGCGACGGCGGTTGATCTTGAGCACGCGGAAGTCGAACTCTTCGCCGACCAGCGCGTCCATGTCCGGCACGGGCCGCAGATCAACATGGGAGCCCGGGAGGAACGCCTCCAGGCCGCCCAGATCCACGGTGTAGCCGCCCTTGATGCGGCGCACGATACGGCCGTGGATGATGTCGTCCTTTTCTTGAATCTCTTCGAGCTTGTCGAAGAGTTGCATGCGCTTGGCTTTGTCGCGGGACAGGATCAGCGTGCCTTCCAGCTCGTCCTTGCGAACGACGAAGACATCGACCTTGTCACCGACACTGACAGTAAGATTGCCCTCTGCGTCGGTGAATTCCTGTGCGGGAATCTGGCCTTCGGATTTGAAGTTGACATCGACGAGGACTGTGTTCTCGTCTGTCTTGACTACCTCGCCCTGAACAATGGAGCCTTCTTCCAGAGAGCCGAAATCGGCATTGAGGTAATCTTCCAGGGCAGCCTCGAAATCCAGGCCCCCGTCGGTCGTCAAGAGGTCTTTTTGGGTTGACTCGTTGGACATAAAGGAATTCACTCAAAATGACAAAAGGTTACACACAGACACGGCTCGCCGCGTCAGTCCTTAGGACACACCTCCCCGTACATAAGGGAACCCGTCCTCTACCAAAGAAAAACAGGCTTGACAACTCAAAAATTCAAGAAAGGGCGACCAGATCGTAGGTTTTCGATTCCTCGATGCTCGCGCGCACCAGTTCCCCCGGGCGAACCGCGTCTCCGGAAATATAGGTCACGCCATCCACCTCCGGCGCCTGCAGCCACACGCGGCCCCTGTGCAGGCCAGGCCACTCCGGCACTGGCGCGTCCACAAGCACGTCCATGTCCTCGCCCACATACCCTTCCAGAAGCTCCTCGCTGATTTCGGCCTGCAGCCCCATGAGCCGCGAAAGCCGATCTTTCTTCACCGCGTCCTCCACCTGGTCGGCCATGGCCGCGGCCCGTGTCCCTTCCTCCGGCCAATAGGGAAACGCGCCCATGTGCTGAAATCGCACCTCGCGCACGAATTGCTCCAGCGCACTGAAATGGCGTTCTTCTTCACCAGGATAGCCCACGATGAACGTGGTGCGCAGCACGGCCTCCGGCACGGCCGCGCGCACCCGGTCCACCACGCGCATGGGGTCGCCGGAGAACGGACGGCCCATGCGGCGCAGCATGTCCGGATGGGCGTGCTGCAATGGGATGTCGAAATACGGCAGCAGCGCGCCGCCCGGCTCGGCATTGGCGCGGAAGAAATCGAGCAGCCTGTCGTCCAGTCCCGCCGGGTAAAGGTACATGGTCCGCAGCCAGGCCAGACCGTCCAACTTCAGCAGACTTTCGAGCAGGGCTACGAGCGGGGCCGAGCCGGCCTCGGCGGAGCGTCCCCAGGCTGTCAGGTCCTGGCCGACCAGCACCAGCTCCTTCACAGGCGGCCCGTACGAGCCGGCCGCCAGCGCCTCCGCCTCCGCCACCAGGGCGTTCGCGTCAAAGCTCACGTGCGGCCCTTTGATGGACGGGATGGTGCAGAACCCGCAGGCATGGTCGCACCCTTCGCTGAGCTTGAGGTAGGCATGGCCGGCGGTGGTGGAAAGGGAACGCGGCCCGCCAGGGGAGAGGTTCGCGCTGCCTTGCGTCATCACAGCCCCTTTTTTTCGCCGGCAGACAGCGTTCTGCGCCATGTCGGGCCAGTGCGGCCACTCCGCCGGAGAAAGCCAGAGGTCCACCTCCGGCAATTCGGCGGCCAGCTCGGCCGCGCCGTATCGCTGCACCAGGCAACCCGCAACGGCCAGCACAGCCCCGGGGTTCTCCTCATTGGCCGTGCGCGCGAGCTCCAGGATCGTGTCCACGGACTCCTCCACGGCCGGGTGGATGAAGGCGCAGGTGTTCACCAGAAGCAGATCGGCCGCAGCCGGATCGGCCGTGAGCGTAATGCCCGGTCCCAGCCCCCCCACGAGCCGTTCGGTGTCCACGGTGTTCTTCGGACAGCCGAGGCTCGTTACATGAACCAGAATGAAATGTTCCATGTGCTTTTTTGGGTTACGGTGTAAAAGATGCGCACGGGTGTTTTGAATCCCTTCTGCCGCCAACCATGGCCAGGCGATGAGGACCCGGGGATTCACCCGCCGCCGTGCTGCCGGCGGACCCCCTTTCAGACAACGTGCAAAGGGTGTATACTGAAACATCCCAATCCGACAAAGTCCGGTGCGCCGGCAGAAGGCAGGGGCAGTCCCCTGAACGCCAACTACATGTCCGCACATGAGAACACGAGCCCATGGGAACGTTCCCCAGACAGCGACCTCTTCCTCATCGGCGCCGTGGGTCCTGTCTCCGCGCTCCAGCAGTTGATCGGCTTCTTCGACAACGAGAACGGCATCCTCGGCGGCCACGGCGACTCGGTCCTCGACATCCGCCACTGCGAGTTCGGCCGCAACTCGCTGGTGGCCCGGCCCGGCACGCACAACCTGTACATCGGGCGGGCGAAGAAGCTTATCTTCCAGTTCAATTACTCGCACCACGCCAAGGAAGCCCACCTGCTGAAGAGTCGGGCGGTGGAGAACATCATCGCCTACAACCGCATTGCCGACGAACACGACGGT
>JBMCLC010000324.1:0-3352 GCA_048614715.1 Oceanidesulfovibrio sp. | reverse complement strand
ATGACAGACAGGAGGCCACCACGGATCGCAGCGACTTACTGGATATCGCCGAGTACGCATCGCAATGATCCGCGCCTTCCATCAGCATGCATATTTCCGGAATTGTCCGCACATACCGCATCGAATCTCTCCGTTCACCTTTTCGAGCGGCAAGACTCTCCTGCCACTTGAAGGCCATATGTCCCGATCCGATTAGTCTATTGGTTCCGCATTCCTAGAAGCACAAGTTTCTGCTGTATCGCCATTATATCTTGATACCTGCACTGGGGCCACAGGGAACATAGTCCTCCGTGCCGCCGGAGGCTTTCCGCCATTCCTTCCTATGCTGTCCTTATTCCCCGCGCACCAGCACGGCCACCGGGAAGTCCGCCAGAATCCGACGCACCGATGTGGGCGTAGATTCGAAGACCTCGCCCGTGAAGGCATTGGTCCACGTACCTGGGGGCAGCCAATCCGAGGTGATGCGCACGCCTTCCCAGAATGCATCCAGGGGGAAGCGGTTGTCCTTGGGGATACCCGCCGTAAAGCGCGGCACCAGAACCATTACGGCGTCGTCCTCCAGTTGGCGCACGAATCCGAAGACGTTCTTCGCGCGGTCGCCCTCGCACTCCAGGGGCACGTACTCGCCCTGGGCGAAGAGCTCGGGCAGTCCGTTGCGCACGGCCAGGCCGCGGTAGGTGGTGAAGAGCTTGACCCGGCCGTCCTCCGCCGTTTCCAGGAGCTCGACGGCCAGATCGCGGGGCGCGCGCCCGAACCGCGTCTTCAGGTCGGAAAGCGTACGGGACCGCCAAGCATAGTCCACGGGTCGGCGGTTGTCCGGGTCCACCAGGGAGAGGTCCCAGTTTTCCACACCCTGGTAGAAGTCCGGCACCCCGGGCGCCATGAGTTTGATGGTGAGCTGGGCGAGCGAATTGACCATGCCTGCCTCGGCGACCTTCCTCGCCAAAGGCTTGAACTCCCGCAAAAAGGCGTTCTTGACGCGCTGACGCAGCAGGCTGTCCACGAAGGACAGTGTGGCGCTCTCGTACTCTTCGTCCGGCTCTATCCAGTTGGAGTTCTCCTTGCCCTCGCGCAGGGCCTTGACCATGTACGCCTTGACCCGCTCTGTGTACTCGTCGCGCTTTCTGGGCCAGTCCAGGGGCCAGGTGGCGAGCAGGGTCTGGTAGATAAAGTATTCGTCGTTGGCCGTGGGCTGGGGCCGGGCGCGCTCCATGGTTTTCTTGCGCCGGTTGATGCGTTCGAATCGTTTGAGGGCCTCGCGCCATTCATCTGGTAACTCGGACAGCGCGGCGAGGCGCATCCGGGCGTCCTCCCCCCGCTTGTGGTCGTGGGTGGCGGTGCCGTTCATGGCGTTGGGCCAGTACTTCTGGCGTTCCATGAGATAGGTGTGGAACCCGGCGTCCGAAATTCCGAAGTGCCACGGCTCGCTGCCCACCTCGTTGAGGCACAGCAGGCGGTTGGCCACGTAGAAGGTGGTGTCCTCCACGCCCTTGGCCATGAGCGGCCCGGTGACCTGCTGAAATCGCATGACGAAGTTGATCCACTGCCGGCGGTCCTCGTCCGAGATGCGCTCGTCGAACTCCAGGAGCAGGAAGCGGTCCATGAAATCGAACTCCTTGGCCAGCTCCGGGCTGGCCTTCACGGACTCGCGGATGGCCGTGCGGATGTACACGAGATCGGCCGGACGGAAGGCCTCGTTTGAAATGTACGTGCGGTACACCGGGAAACGGATGAGCAGTTCGGTAATGGCCCGCCGCAGAGCCGGGAAGGTGATGTCGAAGGCATGGCGGTCTTTGGACGAGACCGAATTCACCAGCCGGGCCATGTTCTCCACGTCCCCGCTCATGTGACGCTCGATGATCCGGCGCTTGTTGCCGGCCGCGATGTCGTGCATGGAACTGCGGCGACCGGTGAATCGCTTGTAGATCGTGTCGAATGGTTCTTCGTTGTCCGCCTCCACGAAGAAGCCCACGGTCTTGCCCATGAAGGAGTAGCCGGTGGCGCCCTGGATGGGCCAGAACCCGGGCAGGGGCTCGTCGCCGGTGAGTATTTTCTCGACAACGATGTAGGAGTTCGGCGCGTTATCCCGCAGCCGTTTCAAATACGCCGTCGGGTCGTAGAGGCCGTCTATGTGGTCGATGCGCAGGCCGTCGAACACGCCGTCGTGCACGTAGTCCAGGATGAGCTGGTGCGTGGTGTTGAACACCTCGGCGTCCTGGGCGCGCAGGGAGATGAGGTCGTTGATGGAGAAGAACCGGCGGTAGTTGATCTCCTCGCCTGCGACCTTCCAGAAGGAAAGGCGGAAGTATTGCTCGCCGAGCAGGGCGTCCAGAAGGTCGAACCGCTCCGGCGAGTCCGGCCCGCGTTCGCCGTTGAACCAGGCCAGGTTCTCGTCCAGGAATCCGCTGAAGGTCTCGCTGGTCTCGTAGAGTTCGTTGAGGATGCGCTTGATGAAAAAGACCTGGTGCTGGCGCTGCTCCATGGCGGCGCGTTCGGCCGGCAGGGTCTTGATGGTGTAGAGCAGCCCCATGAGCTTGATGACGTCCGGATGATCCAGTCCGAGCTGGCCGGAGAGTTCTTCCAGGCGGTAGGTTATCACCTGGGGATAGGTCTCGATTGCCAGCGGCAGGCGCAGCTCGTAGTAGCGCACGTACAGGCCGTCCTCGTCGAAACCCAGGCGAATCTCACCGCGCTCCAGCGTCTCCCCGTAGAAGCTGCCCAGGAAGGGCGCGAGCATCCGGCCCTTGAACGATTCCAGCGGATGGTCCCACTCGATATCGAAGAAAGGATAGTACCGGGAGGCTGGCCCGTTCTCCAGAAGGTCCATGAGCATGCGGTTGTGGCCGGACACGGCCATGTGGTTGGGCACGATGTCCTGTATCCAGCCCAGGCCGGCCTTGGACGCGGCCGAGGCGAGGCGTTTGAACCCGGCCTCGCCGCCCAGCTCCGGATTGAGGGCATTGGGGTCGCAGACATCGTAGCCGTGCATGGAGCCGGGCCGCGCCGTGAATATGGGCGAGGCGTAGATATGGCTGATGCCGAGTTCCGCGAGGTACGGGACGATCTCGCGCGCCTGATCGAAATCGAAATCCGGGCAAAGTTGCAATCGGTAGGTCGAGCGCGGCGTCGAACTCATTTTGGCTTCACCTTGAGCAGTTCACACAGCCTGGTAAAGGCGCGTTCCCAGCGCGTGCCGTCGTCACTCGTATCGAACAGCCTCCTGCCGTTGGCCATTAATTCGCGTGCTTCGGTGTAGCAGATGTTCTGCGCCTCCCAGATGCGCGCGCCCATGGGTATGGGCCCGAGCCTTTCCAGAACCTCCACGGTGTGCTCGAGCAATTCCACGTCATCC
>JBMCLC010000323.1:0-3361 GCA_048614715.1 Oceanidesulfovibrio sp. | reverse complement strand
GTGACGCCAAGCATCGCGGAAAGCTGCTCCTGGGTGAACCCGGAGAGTTTCCGGAGAGATCGAAGTCGCTGGCCGAATGCACTTTCGAACATGAAGCCCCCAGCTTCATTGTTCATTAAGGAAATACTACACTATTGAACACGAACAATTAATTCAAGTTCGTTCGGCGTGGGTTGTTCCGGCCATGGGCACGAGGGAATACGCCACGGTCCGGCGGGATGCGACGCATGGAAAAAGCCGGTCCGATGGAAATCTCGAACCGGCTTCCATGCGTTCTGCCCCGCTGGCAAGCGCTGTCGAGGCATGCGTCCAATCGGCCTTGCTAGCCTCGCAGATGCTCGATGATCGCCTTGCAGAATGCGGGCAGGTCGTCCGGGGTGCGACTGGAGATCAGGTTGCCGTCCACCACGACCTCTTCGTCCACCCATTGCGCGCCCGCGTTCACCAGGTCGTCCCGGATGGCGAAGAACGACGTGCACCGCTTGCCGTCCAGGATGCCGGCGGACGCCGGAACCCAGCCGGCATGACAGATGAAGGCAATGGTCTTGCCGGCGTCGAACATCTTTTTTACGAACTCGTTGGCAGCGCCGTGGCGGCGTATGACATCCGGCGCGTATCCGCCCGGAATGATCACGCCGTCATAGTCGGCGGCGTCGAGCTGGTCGAAACCCACGTCGGCAGTGGCCGGGATGCCGTACTTGCCGGTGTACACGCCGCCTTTTTCCGGTCCGGCCAGCGTGGTTTCGGCGCCGGCTTCCTTCATGCGGATATGGGGGTAGACGAACTCGTAGTCGTTGTGGTGGTCGGCCACGAGCAGCACGACCTTCTTGCCTGTAAGCTCACTCATTGGTGCCTCCTCACGGGAATCGCCCGGTTCATGTCTTCAGCAAATGTAAGAACAGGACCATCATGCACCAAAAGAGCCATGAAGTGGAGGGCAGAAGGTGGGGAATGGCCGCCGCGCCCGTAGCGGCGTCAGCTCCGGTCCAGGCTCGTGAGTACGATGCAGGCGGCGTCCGCGCTGTGGACATGGCCCTGCTGCTTGAGCGCCATGAGTCCGGCCAGGCCGGCGGCGCCTGCAGCGGAGGCGGACACAATGGTATGGCTCGACACGAGCCCTGCGGCCGCCGTCAAGGTCTCTTCCGCCGCGACGACCGGAAGGCCGCCCGTGCGCAGCATGCCGGCGGCGAGATAGAACCAGTCGCGGGTCGCGACGGCCGGGTTGAATCCCTCGTTGTTCGGTGTTGCGACGTCCCACGGCCACATGAATTCGGCGGGAGCGGCCGCCGCCCGGGCCAGTATCTGCTGCACCTCCTCCGTGGCGAAATGGCTGGCGGCGAAGGAAGCGACCTCGGCGACCTGTCCGGCTTCCTCGTCCAAAAACTCGCGCAGTATGGCGACCTCGTCCTCGGGGTCGGAGTCGATGTCGTACTCCAGTTCGAACGGCAAGCCGGCCGCGTCCGCCACGTGGGCGAGCAGAAAGGCGTGGCAACGCACAAACGGGAAGCACCGCGCGGGCTGCACGGCGTGGAACCGGGGCAGGGTGTCGATCAATCCCCATTCACGGCACGACTCCATGGACTCGACGACGGCGCGCGCAAACGCCCCACCGCCAACCTGCAGCACCAGATGGTCGAGCCGAATGCCCGTTTCGGCAAGCTGGATGGCGAGTTCGTAGCCGAGTGAACGCCCGCCCTCGATGCTCGACCAGTTGTCCGGGCCGGAGCAGGCAAAGGGAATGAATTCGCGATCCTGCACAGCCTGGCGGAACGCATTGAAGCACGGATCGCCCGGTTCGCCGGATCCGCGCGGGACTTTCTGGACAAAGGCGCCGTGCGAGCGCAGCAGGTCCTCGATCTCGGCGTCCACATCTGCCGGCATGAAGCAGTGCAAAGGATACTCGCCGGCCCGCGCCACGACGGCGGCGCCAAGGGCCTCATCCGGGGAGCCGGCGGTGGCCAGGGGTGTCTTGGCGGCGGAGTCGGTCAGCCGGCGGTGCGCCTCCAGGTAGAGCAGCGAGCCCATGAGGTGTCGCGCCTTGTTGGTGCCAGCCACGTTGGCTGTCTCGTCCTTGGCCAGCAGGAGGCCGTCGTGGCCGACCGCCCGGGCCAGCGGGCCGGCGGCGAAAAGCGCCGTGGCCTCGAAGGTGAGTCCCTGGAAACGCAGGAGATTGTCGTTGATGCCTTCGAGAAGGCCCAGGTGGCCCTGCTCGCCGGCCAGCAGGTGGCTCGAGAAGGCGTTCCGGAACACGCGGAAGGAGCCGCGCTCGCCATCGGCCCAGGCTTCGCGCCACAGTTCGATCTCGGGCCGGGCCCGGTGCACCTGGCGGAGCACATGCTCTGCTCCGGGCGCAGACTTCGGACAGGCGAAGTGCCGTTCCATGATGCGATAATCAATGGCGCAGGCCGGGCAATGAAGTGCCATGTCCATGGCTGGGAAACTCCTCATGATCTGCGGGTGAACACGTGTTTCGGGCTACGCGCTTACGCCGGTGAACGCAACCGTGAAAAACACGAGCGCCAAGGCTGAAAGCGAAGAATCCGCCTGAATAGAGCAAACATGAAGTTACAGTTCCTACTCATACTCTTCCCGAAGTGCTAAATAGGCCCCGATATCATCCAGGGGGGATGAATACGGCGCATGGAAACGGATGCCTTCGGAAAACGGGTGCGCTACCTGCGCACACTGGCCAAGCTGACGCAAGCTCGAATGGCCGAACAACTCGGGATAACGCCCGAGCACCTCGGCAATATTGAACGGGGTGTGTCGGCGCCCTCTTTCGAGCTTATCTACCGTATGGCAAATGTGCTCAACACCGAGCCGTTCAATCTGTTCCTTTTCCCGAGGGACAGATCGGAGCCGTGTCGCTCGCCGGTGGATATCTCCTGGTCCTGCTTTTATTCCGGCATGGGCAACTGGGAGTACGACATGCTGACCGGCTCCATGCACTGGAGCAAATCGCTCTATCGTCTGCTTGGCTTTTCTCCCAAGGATGTGGAACCGTCCATCGAGCTCATGCTCGAGCGTATCCACCCCAACGATCTTGAGCGCATCCGCGAAAAGTGGCTGCAGCTGCTCGCCGGCGACAATGTCGCGCCGATCATATTCCGGGTCCGTATAGACAAGGGCGAGTACCGCTCGGTCATCAACTTCGGAGAAGCACGGAAGGAACAGAACAGGATCGTCGGCTTCAATATCGACATCACCGAGAACTGCATGCTGCTCGATGCTTTCCGGGAGCTGCAGGATTTGGTGGAAGAGGAAACAGCCGGCAGGACGCGCAGCCTGAACGACATGATCGTGCTGCTGGCCTCGGCCATGGACACGAAGGATTCAGTCCAGGCGGAGCTCGAGGATCGCG
>JBMCLC010000322.1:0-3363 GCA_048614715.1 Oceanidesulfovibrio sp. | reverse complement strand
CTCCAGGAGAGCGTGCGGGGCATGGATACGGTCGCCCGGTTCGGCGGGGACGAATTCGCCATCCTGCTCGAGGATATCGACGCGCCCCGCGAAGCCGTGAAAATCGCCCGGCGCATTCTCAGCGACATTTCCACTCCGTTCAGCCTGCAGGGCCACGAGGTCTTTACGTCCGCATCCATCGGCATCGTGCTCGTTACGGAAGGCTATGAACGGGCGGAGTCCATTCTGCGCGACGCGGACACCGCCATGTACCGCGCCAAGGAACACGGCAAGTCGCGCTTCAAGGTATTCAACCAGCGCATGCACGAAGAGGCGTTGCGCACCCTGGAGCTGGAGACAGACCTGCGCAAGGCATCGGATGCGCGCGAGCTGTACGTGAACTATCAGCCCATCGTGGACCTGGAGAACTGGACGATCGCCGGATTCGAGGCCTTGCTGCGCTGGAAGCACGCCCGGCTGGGGGCCATTGGCCCGGATGAGTTCATCCCCCTGGCGGAGGACACGGGACTCATCTTCCCCATCGGACGCGAGGTGCTCGCCAGCGCCTGCGAGGAGGCCATGCGCTGGAACAGGCTCGTCGCCCAGCGGAGCGGCAATGGCATCAAGCCGCCCCATGTGAGCGTGAACATATCCGGCAAGCAGCTCATGCAGCCCCTGCTTATCGGCGAGGTGGAGTCCATTCTCGAGGAAAGCGGTCTCAACCCAAAACTCCTCAAGCTGGAAATCACGGAAAACGTCCTCATGGAGCACATCGCCCTGGCCGAAGGCATGCTCGCCCGGCTCAGGCGCATCGGCATCGGCCTGTCCATGGACGACTTCGGCACCGGGTATTCGTCGCTCTCCTATCTGCGGCAGTTCCCAATAGACACCATCAAGATCGACAAGGACTTCGTATCCGCCGCCATCCACGACAAGGAAAGCGAGGCCATCGTCTCCACGGTCATATCCCTGGGCCATTCGCTCGGCCTGGACGTGATCGCCGAAGGTGTGGAGACCAAAGAGCACCTGGAGCTTTTGCGCATGCACGGCTGCCGCTACGCCCAGGGCTACCTTTTCTCGCGGCCCGTTGGCGCGGACGAGGCGGAGAGACTGATTCTCGAGGGGCTCAAGGAGCCGGCATGATAGAGCATGCCCACGCCCGGAGAGCATGCAAGGAGGAGAAATGGCTAGGATTCTTGTGGTGGAAGATAAGTTCGCGGACGGCCGCGCCCTCACGCGGCAGCTGGAAGAAATGGGACACGAAACCAAGCATGTCGTCTCGCAGGGTCAGGCCCTCAGCGCGCTGGCGGACGATGGCTTCGACTACGTGTTCCTAGACCTCACCCTGCCGGACGGCGATGGTGTGGAAGTGGTGCCGGAAATACGCCGTGGCGGCTCCGCAGTTGTCTTGTTGCTGGAAGACGCCAAGGAGGCGATGGACGCCGAGGTCCTCGGCCGCATAGAAGCGCTCGGCGAGACGGCTTTTCTGACGAAGCCCCTGGCGGAGGACGACATTGCCGCTTCCATAGAGACGGCAGAGACCTGCCGGAAAGCGCGCCGCGATGGGGAATCCGGAGCCGTCGCCGAAAAGAGGCCGGCCGACACGAACGTCGCAGCCGCGGAGCCCGCAGCGCAAGAACCTGTGGAGGACGCCACGGGAGTGTTCGGCGACAAGGGTTTGCCCAAGCGCCTGCCCAAGCTCAAGGCGTACCGCGACCAGATGGAGAAGCGCTATTTGCGTCGGCTCCTCAAGGATTCCGGCGGCAACGTGAAGAAAGCCCTCGCCATGGCCGGCATTTCCCGGGCGAGCTATTACAATCTCCTGAATAAGCACGGACTCAACTAGCACATACACTGAAGCCGGGAGGCCTTTCTGAGCCGTCCCGTCGGCGTCGCGGATGATTCGTAAAGTACTTCTGGCCATTTGCCTTTCCTGCGCCATGCTCGTCACCGTGGCGGCGCTGGTCCTCGTGCTCCAGGACGCCAACGAGTACAAGGCCGAGATAGAGACGTGGCTCTCGACCCAAGTCGGGAGCGAGGTCAGCATCGAAGGCGAGGTCAATCTCTCCATATATCCCTGGCTCGGTCTGCGGATGGAGCGGGTGCGCATCGAAAGCCCCCTGGCGTTCGGGGATGAGCCGCTGGTCAAGGCCCGAGGCGCGGTGGTTCGCATGCGCCTGGGACCTCTCGTGCGCGACAGGGATATCGTGCTCGACCGCCTTGTTCTGGACAGGCCGGTGATCACCCTGCGGCGCTTTGCAGATGGCCGGGCGAACTGGCGGCATATGCTGCGCAGTTTTGGAGTGTCTGCGGATGAGGAACCGCCCTCCATGGTGCAGGCGCCGCCAGACCGGCCCCATAGGGTAGTGCCGCGGCAGGGCTGGTCGCTCAAGGCGGAGCGGATGCATGGCGTGAGCATAGTGGACGGCCGTGTGCAGTACGTGGACGACGCCACCAACGAATACCTGGTGGTGGATCAGTTCTACCTGGAGACGGGACCCGGCGCCGAGTTCGACTATGAAATGCGGTTCCGGGTGGATGAATCCGTGAGCGGTCTCGCGGGAATCGCGAGCCTGAAAGGGACGTGCATTCTGGATTCCTTCAAACCATCGTTGACCACGCGCGGGGCGGAGTTCTCTTTCCAGGGGGCTGCCAGTTACTCCGGCGAAACCGTATCCGGCACGGTGGCCGGCGCGCTGGACCTGGACACGGCGTCCGGCCGCGTAGCCCTCCACGACGCCACGGCGGACATGGATATCCTCCGGGCCGAGTTCTCGGTGGAGTCTCCGTTGCCCTTGGGCGGATTGCCGGTCACAGGCGAGGTGCGCCTCACCGTGCGCGACGTCAACGTCATCACCCGAATCTGGCGCGAGGTGCTGGAGGAGGAGTCCCTGAAGTATCTCCAAGGGCTTACGCTGCGCACGGCGTATCGCGTGGAGACGGAACGGGTGCGCCTAGAAGGGATGCAGGTGGAGGCGGCGGGCATGGCCGCCCGCGGCAGTGGCGAACTACTGCTGGGCGATGCGCCCAGAGTGTCCATTTTATTGGACATGGAGACGCTCGCCCTTGAAGAACTGCTGCACAATGGTGGTTCGCTCACGTGGCTGAATGCGCTGGTGGACGCAGGTGAACTCCCGGACCTAGGCGTGCTCGGGTCGTTGCGGCTCGGAATCGACGCAGGCGCGGTCTCGGGCTTCGGTCTCGACCTGCGGCGCTTGTCCATGGATTTGGACATGACCACGGACCGGCTGACGCTCGATTTAGGCGCGGACAGAGCCTTTGGCGGAACGCTCAACGGGTCTCTGGAGATAACGCCCGAATCGGCGCATGTTTCGGGAGCCGTGGAAACGCTATCCCTCGCCGAACTCGCCGGCGTGCTGCGCG
>JBMCLC010000321.1:0-3366 GCA_048614715.1 Oceanidesulfovibrio sp. | reverse complement strand
TCGGCACGGTGCTTGGCGTGATCAACGACATAGCCGACCAGACCAACCTGCTGGCCCTGAACGCGGCCATCGAGGCGGCGCGGGCCGGCGAGGCGGGCAAGGGCTTTGCCGTTGTGGCGGATGAGGTGCGCAAGCTGGCGGAAAAGACCATGCAGGCCACCAAGGAAGTGGGCGGCGTGGTCAAAGCCATCCAGGCCAGCGCGGCCCAGAGCAGGACATCCACCCAGTCCGTGGTCGCTTCCGTGGGCCAGGGCGTGGAGTCGGCCACGGCTACGGGAGAGACCATCCGGCAGATTCAGGAGATGATCGAGCAGACGGCCGAACGCGTCAACGGCATCGCCGTCGCCGTGGAGGAGCAATCCAATGCGAGCGACCAGGTGGCCTCGGCCACCCACCATATCCAGACGGCGGCCGACGAGACGGCCGGCGCCATGGAGGAGTCATCCCGGGCGGTGGTCGAACTGGCGCGCATGGCCAGCGAGCTCAAGGACATCATCCGGGACATGAAAACTCCGGAAGCGTGTGAACCCGCATAGGCGGCCGTGCGGATGGTGACGTCGCTGGCGCCGATGAATACGATTCTCATGAGTGTGCTCTCCTTCCGATCCAGGATGCGGGGTTGAGGAGGACGAGGATGGCGAAAATCTCCACGCGGCCCATGAGCTTGTCCAGGCACAGGACCAGCTTGAGGACGGCGGGAAGCTCGTGGGAGACCACGCCGGTGGAAAGACCCACGGTGCCAACGGCCGAGACCACGTCGAAAAGCGAGTCGAGCGCGGGGTATCCGTGCGCCAGAAACGTCATCCACGAGATAAAGACGGTGAGGATGTACAAGACGGTGAGCAGCAGCGTATCACGTCCTCGTCCATTTCCATGCCGAGCAGCCGCGGGCGGCGCACCGCGTGGCTGGGCATGTTCACCCGGGTCAGAAAGGTGCGCAGCAGGCCGAAAAAGACGTTGGTCTGCATGCTTCCCAGAGATACGCGGATACGCCGGGCGACCAGGGTGAGACCGAGCAGCAGGAGGATGACGAAGCCGTAGCGCATGGCGATTGCGTACTCGGCGTAAATGTACGACACGGCCATGGGCACGAGCGTCAGCCCCACGAGTATAGGCGCCATGGCGCCGAAGGACTTCAGCAGTAGCAGCGGCCGGATGGCAAAGGAAAGCGCGGTGTCTGTGCTCATGCGAATCGTGGCGGAGTGCCCGGTGCCGGGCACTGGCGGAAATGGCGCCCATCCGGACACGGCCAGGCTATATCAGGGCATAGTCGTCTCGAAACAGACCCCCGTCCGAAACGATTCCTGGTGTTCCGGAAGAATGCATGGGAGCTTGTTCAAGTCCTGGATGCTCTAGACTAGCGCGTTCTCCCGTTCCGAGTCCATGGCAAAGAGGCATGGAGTGCGAACGCGCTTGCTCCGTGCCCGCATCGAGGCATAATCGTCCGGCGCATGTAGGCTGAACAGCGTAACGGCCGGCAATTCCTCGCCCGCGGCCACGCTGTAGTCCAGCTCCTCCTCGCTCTCGGCCAGGCGGAGCATGGCGTTGGGGATTCGCGCCAGCTCCACGGCGGCCCGCATGTAATCCAGGGCGTCCTTGCGCTCGCCGGGGTCTTGGATGCGCGCGGTGATGGTGAGCCTGGTCTTCCAGTTGGTCTTCAGCTTGTAGGCAAGGAGCATGGCCAGGTCGGCGTCGGCGAGGTCCGTCCCGATGCGCCAGCCGTTTTCCGGCGTGTCGAGTACCAGGTGCACGCCGCCCTCATGTCTGCCGAATGCCTGCAGCGCCTCCTCCGTTTCTTCGTCATCATCGGCGGGACGTTCGCCCTCCGGAGGCGGCGGTCCGAGATAGATGAGCGCGCCCAGTTCGTACGCCTTGGCGTCGTCGACCAGGTGTTCGATCTCGGCGTCGCGCTGGGTGTTGCCGCTCAGGCGCAGGAATATCGTGTTGGAGCGGAAGAACGCCCCGCCAAGCGCCTCCAGTCCGGCGGCCACGTTTTCGGAGAAGGACGCGGCGCGCACCACTGTCCAGGTGGCGAAGACCGAGTCGGCCTGGAGCCGGTCCGCGAGCCTGGGCAGGTTTTCGGTGAGTTCCTGGTAATTCCGCTGGCCCGTGAGTCCGAGCAGGCGCACGAACCCCTTGGGATAGGCCAGGTTGCGCAGCAGGCCGTACACCTTGGCCGCCTGGGCCGAGTTCTCCACGGGCACCAGCATATTGGCCTTCCAACTCTTCTGCCGCGGGCCGGTCATCGCTTCCATCTTCTTGGCCGCCCACTCCGCCATGGCGGCGAGCAGGCCGCTGCGCACGTCGCCGAACGGCGCCTTCAGGTGCTTGCGCATGAGATAGGCGTGCAGCACCAACACCACGCCCACGGCCACGAGGCTGAAGGTGGGGTTGACGATGAACATGGCGAACACGCAGCCGAACGCGCCCACCAGCGACACCGCCCGCGGAATGCGCAGCAGGGGCCGGAAGCTCACCAGCTTGAGGCTCTGCTCCAGCAGCACCACGATGTTGATCATGGCATAGGTGACCAGGAAGAACATGGTGATGAGCGGGGCAATGGCGTTGAGGTTGCGCAGCATGAGCGCTCCGAGCACGAGCACGCCGGTTGCGATCATGGCGTTGCGCGGCTCTCCGGTCTCGGATTTTCTGGCGAACCACGAGCTGCCCGGCAGGATGTTGTGCTCGGCCAGGGCCTGCATGATGCGCGGCGCGCCCACGATGGAGGACAGGGCCGAGGAAAAGGTCGCGCCCAGAAGGCCGCCCAGCACGGCAGGGCCCCACGCAGCCTTGTCCACCATCACCGTGTAGTTGCCGGTGAGCTCGTCCACCGTGGCACTGGAGGCCAGCCAGAAAGCCAGAGCCAGGTAGACGACCAGGGACAGGCCGATGGCGCTCAGGGTGCCGATGGGGATGGATTTGCGCGGGTTGGCGAGCTCGCCGGACATGTTGGCACCGGCCATGATGCCGGTGGAGGCCGGAAAGAACACGGCGAAGACGGCCCAGAATCCGATGCCGGCGAATCCCGTTTCCGGGCTGCCGGGGAAATCGCCCCACCACTGGATCGGTTCGCTCATGGAGCCGCCGAAGGCGGCCCAGCCCACGGACACGAGGGAGCCGATGATGATGGCCAGGATGACGTACTGGACCTTGAAGGCCAGACCGGCGCTCACATAGCCGATGCCGAAGAGGATGGCGAAGGCGGCGAAATCCACCACGATGGCCGGATGGTCCGGGAAGATGTACGTCCAGCCGGCGCGGAAGCCGAAAATGTACATGGCCACGGCCAGGGCCTGGGAGATGTACAGCGGGATGCCGATGGAGCCGCCCATCTCCAGGCCCAGGGATTGCGAGATGATGGAGAAC
>JBMCLC010000320.1:0-3367 GCA_048614715.1 Oceanidesulfovibrio sp. | reverse complement strand
GGAGTTGATCGAGGCGGCGTTGCGCGCGGATTTCGGGAGCGGCTTCCAGGAAGAACTTGTGGGCGGCATGGGGGAAGACCACGGTGCCCATGTCCCTGCCTTCGGCCACGAGCGGCGTCATCCGGCCCAGGCCCTGCTGCGCTTCCTTGCAGTAGGCGCGAACCGCGGGGAGGGTGCCCACCGTGGACGCCAGCATGCCCACGCGTTCCGTGCGGATTTCGTCGCCCACGAGGTGCATGTCCACCAGCAGTCTGGTTTCCGATCCCGAGCCTTCCAGGGCGAAATCGATGCCGCGCAGGATGTCCATGATCTCGGTTTCGGGCAGGGCGGCGCCCTCCTCGCCCAGCCGCATGCCGCACACGCGGTACATGGCCCCGGTGTCCAGGTAGGGGATGGCCAGCGTGCCGGCCAGCCGCTTGGCCATGGTGGTCTTGCCCACGCCGGCCGGGCCGTCCAGGGTCACGATATCGTGGAATCCGTCGGTCATGGCGCGAGCACCTTGCCGAGTTCGCGGATGAAAGTCGTGTTCTCGTACTCGTTGCCTATGGTGACGCGCAGGCTGTCCGGCAGGCCGTAGCTGCCCAGGGGCCGGATGATGACGCCGCGCTCCAGCAGTTTCTCGAAGACGTCCCTGGCGGACAAGGGGCAGGATTCCGGCAGGCTGAAGAGCAGGAAGTTCGCCTGGCTGGGCTTGACCGTGCAGCCCAGGGATGACAGCCCGGCCGTGAGCGTCTCCCGCCCGGCGCGGACGACCTGGAGCGTGGCGGTGTAGAACGTTTCGTCCTCGATGGCGGCGATGCCCGCTTCCTCGGCCAGGATGTTCACGCTGAAGGGCAGCCGCACCCGCCAGAGATAGTCCGCCAGATCAGGATGCATGAGCCCGTAGCCCAGGCGCAGACCGGCCATGCCGTAGGCCTTGGAGAAGGTCCGCAGGATCACGAGGTTGTCCAGCTCGTCCAGGAGGCAGGCGGGAGGCAGGGAGCGCGCGAATGCTTCGAGTTCGACGGCCTTGGGGGCGTAGCCCGAGGGATTGTCCGGCGATGTCACGAAGACCAGGGCCGTGTGCTCGTCCACGGCGGCGGCGAGCGTGTTCAGGTCGTAGGTGAAGTCCTCTTCCACCGGAACCTGGCGGAACTCCACGCCGAGGAACTTGGACTGGATCTTGTACATGGAGAAGCACGGCTTGAAGGCGAGCACGTTGTCCCGACCCGGCACCGCGCGCACGCGGATGAGGATGTCGATGATCTCGTCCGAGCCGTTGCCCACGACCACGCGGGCGGGGTCCACGCCCATGCGCCGGCCAATGGCGTTGCACAGCCTCGGGGTATCGGGCTTGGGGTAGCGGAAAGCGAGTCCGGCCGCTGCCTTGAGCCGTTTCTGCACCAGGGGGGAAACGCCCAGGGGATTCTCGTTGCTGGCGAGTTTGACGATCGTATCGAGGCCGTATCGCTCGCGGATTTCCTCTATGGAGAGACCGGCCGCGTAGGGCTCGAAGTCCAACACCTCGGGTCTGAGCGCCGCGACCGGCGCGGGGAGTTGTCGTTGATCTTCCATGGCTGTTCGACCGTTTGTCGTCGTGAGTTTCGTCGCGGGTCCTGCCGCGCGCATGAAAAAAAGCCCGACCGAAAAGCGGCCGGGCCGTCAATGCATACTGCCGAACGGCGCGGGAATCAACCGGACGGACTACTCGGGCCGGACCGTGAGCACGGGGATCGTGGAGCTCTTGACCACCTTTTCCGCCACGGAGCCGAAGAGGATGAGGTCGATGCCGGTGCGGCCGTGGGTGCCCATGACGATGAGGTCTGCCTTCTCGTCCTTAGCTTCCTTGAGGATTTCCTCGGCGGCGTAGCCCGTGGCGACCTTGCCCGTGGTCGTGACGCCCTCGAAGTGTTCGGCCAGGAAGTTGTCCATGCTCTTTTCCGCGCCGGTCACGATCTCGCCCACAAAATTTTCGATGGCGGTGGGAGGCACGTGGAAGCCCACGTACTGGGACAGCGAAGGAGCGGCGTACAGTACGATGATCTCGGCGCCGAAGGCCTTGGCCATGGTCTTCGCCGTTTCGGCGACCACGGGGCTGAACTCCGAGAAATCCACGGCGCAAAGGATTTTTTTGACCTGTTTCATGACAATCCCCTTTTCGAATGCGGCTCGGGAGCCTGCCCGGCCGCCTTGTTCATAAATAAATAAAAGCCGTTCTGCTATCTTGTGCCAGATGAGGGTATGATAGACAAGTTATTTCTTCTGTTTTACAAAGGGAGTATGATCAAAAACCGGCCTGCGGACCGGTTCCGGCCAGCAGAGGCGCATCGCCCGACTCCGCATACCGCATTGCACACCGATACGGCAAAATGTTCCGCATCTCTAGAGAATTAATCCTTGTATTTCAATATTTTGAAAACACGACACGCTTGGCAAGCTTATTGCTTCGTCCTGGTTCAAACCAGTAGGGGGAGCCTATGAAGATCAGACCGGAACAACTCGAAGCATTGAGGCGAGAGGAAGAGCTCCGGTCCCGCTCCCAGCCCGACAAGACAGGGAAGTTCGGGGACATGCTCGCACAGGAAGTGCGAAAGGGCGATTCCCCCGAGGCTGCGGAAGGGGCCACGCCCCCCGGACGCGCAGAGGCTGCGAAAGCAACCGACGCCGTCCGGCAGGTGGACCGGGCCGAGGTAATTCAACCGCCGACCACAGAGCGTGAGGTGATGGAAACGTTAGACCACGTCTTCGACAAATGGGAGCAGTACGCCGACAGTCTGCGCAGCATGCAGCAACAAGGCGACCTGCGCCAAGCGTACGGGGTCCTCGAGGACATCTCGAGCGATGTGCAAGGGCTCAAAGCCGCCGCCGGCGGGCTCGGGCAGCAGAATCCGTCCCTGCAATCCATGGTCGATTCACTCGAGATACTCACCGTTACCGAGCGTTTCAAGTTCAATCGCGGCGACTACCTCTAAGCCGTAACCGCAAACTTTGTCCGATACGGCGGGTCGCACTCCCCCGACCCGCCGTGTGGGGCATCACTTCTGCCCTCAGATTCTGGGGGAACACTCCCGACGAATCGGACGTTACCGGATCTACCGTCCATGCCGCGGGCCGCGAGGCGTCACGCTCCGGCCACCTTCTTCAGGCTGTCGCCCAACACGTCCAGACCACGCTCCAGCACGTCGTCCTTCATGGTCAGGGGAACGAGAGTGCGGATCACGTTGCCGTAGCGGCCCTGGGCCAGCACGATCACGCCGTTGGCCCGGCACTCCTTGGCCACGGTCTGCGCCGCGGCTGTCGCAGGCGTGCGGCTGTCGCGGTCTTCCACCAGCTCCATGCCGAGCATGGCCCCCATGCCGCGGGCCTCGCCGATGAGCTCCAGCTCTTC
>JBMCLC010000319.1:0-3373 GCA_048614715.1 Oceanidesulfovibrio sp. | reverse complement strand
ACGAGGAGTCCGGGCCATGATGACGGCCATCCTCTTTTTGCTGTTGGCGCTGCTCTTTGCGCTGAACACGCCCATCGCCGTGGCCATCGGCGCGTCCACTGCCGCCGCGTTCCTCATAAAGGGCGACGCGAACATGATGCTCGTGGCCCAGCGCATGTATGGCGGGGCGGACTCCTTTCCGCTCATGGCCGTGCCCCTTTTCATGACCGCCGGCGTGCTCATGGAGGCCGGCGGCATCTCCCGGCGACTGGTCGCATTTGCCGAGAGCCTGGTGGGCTGGCTGCCCGGCGGCCTGGCCGCGGTGTCCATCGTCTCGGCCATGTTCTTCGCCGGCATATCCGGCTCCGCCGCGGCGGACACGGCGGCCGTGGGCGCAATCCTCATTCCGGCCATGGTCAAGAACGGCTACACCCGGCGCTACGCAGGGGCGGTGCAGGCGGCTGCCGGCTCCATCGGCGTGATCATCCCGCCGTCCATCCCCATGATCATCTTCGGCGTGCTAACAGGCGCGTCCATCGGCAAGCTGTTCGCGGCCGGCATACTTCCCGGGCTGCTCATGGGCTTCTCGCTCATCGTGGTGGCGCTGATCATCGCCAGACGCCAGAGTTTCACCAATCGCACGCCCTTTGCCTGGGCCACGGTGTGGCGCACGGGCAAACGTGCGATCCTGGCCCTGGGCGCGCCGCTGCTCATTCTGGGCGGCATCCTGGGCGGCATTTTCACGGCTACGGAGTCCGCGGCCGTGGCCGTGATCTACGCGCTCATCGTGGGCCTCGCCGTCTACCGCGAACTCGACCTCAAGGCGTTGCCAAGGCTGTTCATCAACGCATCGGTCACGGCCAGCGTGATCATGTTCATCATCACCCAGGCCATGGTGTTTTCCTGGTTCCTGACCATAGAGCAGATTCCGCAAGCCATAGCCGGCGCCGTGCTGGGGCTCACGGATAATCCGCTGCTGCTCCTGCTGCTGATCAACTGCGTGCTGCTCGTGGCGGGCACCTTTCTGGAAACCACGGCCGCGCTCATCCTGCTGGTGCCGGTTATCACGCCCATGCTGCCGGCTCTGGGCATCGACATCGTTCAACTCGGCGCCATCGTGGTCACCAACCTGGCCATCGGCATGCTCACCCCGCCCATGGGCGTATGCCTCATCGTGAGCTGTGGGCTCAGCAAAAGCTCGCTCACACGCATCAGCCGGAGCGTGTTGCCGTTTTTGGCGGCGCTGCTCATCAACCTCGTGCTCATCACCTTCTGGTCGCCGCTGACCATGTGGATTCCGTCCATGCTGGACTGATTCAGAACACCCAGGTTGCGTAGCCCTGCTCCTGTGAGCGGATCGCCTCCACGCCCTTTTCGATTCTCCAGCCGGCCGGCAGACTGTCGGCCTGGATTCTGCGCGCCTTGGCGCAGGGCAGGCACACGTTCACCGGCACGTCGTTGTCCAGGATCACGCGCATGTAGCGCATAAGATCGTCGCCGGTGGGGGCCGCAACGTTGCCGGCCAGCTCCAGGTTGGCCAGGTAGACGGCGTCGTCCACCAGGAACAGGACCACGTCGTGTCCCTCATCCACGGCCTTGCTGGCGAACATCACGGCGCGGGTCGCGCGGACAGGATTCTCTGGTCCGGAAGTGATGACGAACTGGTATTTGCCCATGGTTCCTCCTTGCGGGTTTGTAGGTCTTGTGGGCAAGACCATGTCCCATGGGCGCAAATACGGCATTGATCGCGATCAACGCGCGGGGATGCCGGCCAGGGCCCTGAGGCCGGAAACGTCCAGGATGCGGACCTCGCGGCCGTCGATGGCGACAAGGCGGTGGTCGGCGAGCTTCCTGAAAGCCCGGGACAGGGCCTCCGGCGTGGCGCCGATGATCTTGGCCAGCTCGCGGTGTGTCATGGGCAGGACGTAGAGGCCGGACTCGCCGGATGCGTGTACGAGAAAGTTGGCGAGGCGCACCGGAATCTCGCGCACGGACAGGGACTCTATCATGTCCATGGCTTCCTTGAGCCGGCGCGACATGATGAGCAGCATGCCGAAGATGACCCGGGGCTGGTCCTCGGCCATGGCCGTGAAATCCGTGTCCGAAACGGAGAGCACGCGGCTCGGCTCCATGGCCATGGCGGTGGCGGGCTGGCTTGATTCGGCGAAGAGGGAGCAGAGGCAAAAGGGCTCCCCGGGCCCGAAGATGTAGATGGTCTGCTCGCGGCCGTCGGAGGTGGAGCGGAAAATCTTGGAGCGGCCGCTCACCTGGATGTAGAGGCCGCGCAGCGACTCCTTCTCGGCGATGATCACATCGCCGGTGTCGTAGTCTCGCCAATGGGCGTGCCTGGCGAGGATCGTAAGCTGTTCCTCAGGCAGCCCCTTGAAGAGCTCCACCCCGCGCAGAAAGTCGAGAACATCCATGGTATTTCCTCCCGCGTTGATCGCGATCAATGCCCGGGCCGCGGCCGCGCGGTAGAAAAGAATCGCGACACGCCATTCCGCAAGCATACCCGGGAGGAACCTATGTGGAGAACCCTGCGCACGATCAATGCGAACCTCATTGTGGCGATTCCGGTGGCCATGGCCCTCGGCTTCGGCTACGGCCTGGCCTTCGACGCGTCGTCCCTCAAGGCGCTTATCATGCCGCTCACCTTTGTCATGGTGTATCCCATGATGGTCACCTTGAACATCCGGAAAGTGGCCCAAGGGGGGGATGCGAAGGCGCAGCTTCTGACCCAGGCCGTTAACTTCGGCATCATCCCGTTCCTGGCCCTGTTTCTGGGGCGGATGTTCTTCGCCCATGAACCGTACATGGTTCTCGGCCTCCTGCTCGCAGGGCTCGTGCCCACGAGCGGCATGACCATATCCTGGACCGGATTCGCCAGGGGCAACGTGGAAGCGGCGGTGAAGATGACGGTCATCGGCCTGACCATCGGCTCGCTGGCCACGCCGTTCTATGTGCAGGCCCTGCTCGGGGCGTCCATCGAGGTCAACGTCATGGCCGTGATGCGCCAGATACTGCTCATCGTCTTCCTGCCCATGGCGTTCGGCTGGCTCACCCAGCGGTGGCTCGTGAAACGGTACGGTCAGAAGGCGTTCATGACCGAACTCAAGCCCAAGTTTCCTGGGCTGTCCTCGGTGGGCGTCATCGGAGTGGTCTTCGTGGCCATGGCGCTCAAGGCGCGGGCCGTGGCAGGCGAGCCGGCCATGCTCTTGTCCATCCTGCCGCCCCTGGCGCTGCTCTATGCCGTCAATTTCGGTTTGAGCACCGTGGCGGGTCGGTTGCTTCTGCCCAGGGGCGACGCCATCGCCATGGTCTACGGCTCGGTGATGCGCAACCTGTCCATCGCCCTGGCCATCGCCCTGGGCGCGTTCGGCGTGGAGGGATCGAG
>JBMCLC010000318.1:0-3374 GCA_048614715.1 Oceanidesulfovibrio sp. | reverse complement strand
GATTGTCCGAAAAACAGACGCGGAAAATGTAGTCGCCCACGAGGGTTATGTTGGGATTTGTCGCCACGCTGGAGATAAACGGAACCCCGTGCGCCTGGGCCACCCGGGCCGCAGTTATGGTGTAGCTGCTGAACCCCGCCCCCAGCAGAACGGCCGGGGTGTCGCGCACTGCCCGCTCCACCGCCTCCGCCGCTCCTTCCGGAGTGCTTTTGGAGTCGTAGACGACAAGATTCAGTGAACGGCCGAGCACGCCGCCGGACTCGTTCACGTAGCGAATGCCGCATTGCGCCCCGTCGATGACCGACTTCATGACCTGAGCGGAACGGCCGGACTCTGCCCAAATGCCAGCCAGAAGGATTGGAGCTACGTTCTGAGCGGTGGTCGTCGCATCCGCCGCATGGCTTTCGGCCCATGGTCCGAGAAGGACGACCGCGGCAAAAAGGAGTGTTCCGATAAGCTGTCTCAATGTGATCGTCACGTGCTGGGTCCCTGCTCTTGCGATTATTATACACCCGTTAGCATTATTTGCCGAAAGAAGTACATCATCGATGTTTCCAGATGCCCTCATGCGCTCTCGCCATGGGCGAGCAGCAATTGGCCGGCCTTGCCGAAGCAACGGCGCCGGACCCAGAGCACCACGCCCATAGTGCCCAAGGCGCTCGACGCTGTGAGCATGAGCATGACAACTATCTGGTAGCGCACCGCATTGGCCGGATCGGCCCCGGCTATGATCTGGCCGGTCATCATTCCGGGAAGGAAGACCAGCCCCACCGCCATCATGGAATTGATCGCCGGTATCATGCCCGAGCGCATGGCCTGGCGCACCAGGCCCTGGCTCGCCTCTTCCGGACTGGCCCCCAGGGAGAGCATCATTTCCACCTCGTTGCGACGCGCGGACATATCGCTGAGCAGCCGTTCCAGCGCGATGGCGATGGCGGACATGGAGTTGCCTATAACCATGCCGGCCAGAGGGATGAAATACTGCGGCCGCCACCATGGCTCCGCTCCCACCACCACGGATGTCACCACGTACGAAACCAGGAAGAAGGAGACGAACATGGTGGCCGACATGGGCAGCACAAAGGGAATGCGCCGTTCCTTGATCCGGCCGCGGACCACATGCACGGCGGCGGCCGTCATCACGCAGAACACGCCAATGGTGACCCAGGCGAGGTCCAGCTTGAAGATGAACTGGAGCGCGTAGCCCATGAGCAGCAGCTGGCCGAAGGTTCGCGCCGTTCCCACGGCGAGGTCCCGGCCCAGCCCCAGGCTCCAGACCATGGATCCTGCCCCGGCGATGAGCACAAAAACCAGCCCCACCAGGAGCTGCAACGGTCCGATTTCTATGATGTGTCCGGCCATGGTTCCGTCTTTGGGGCGTGAAGCTGGCTAGAATTATTCTAGACATCCTGCTGCGTTTTCGTAAAATAATCGTAATCCTGGTGTCGTATCCAGGAGGACCTGCGCACAATGAAACCGGCCGCCATGCGCCGCCGGCCAACCTCGCTCGGTGGAGATAGCGACATGCCCAAACCCTTCCGGAACACAGTCCTCAGCCGACGCATAACACACATGCGCCGCGACAACATGTGGTATTCATCCAAACTGTTTTATGATTCCACCAAGAATTTTCTGGTCTGTCCCTCCCTGCGCGACGTGGAACGCATGGAGCAACGCCGCGCGGCGCTGCTGGGCGACCTACGGGACAACCCGGAATCCGAACCTTACGAGTAGTCCACCTGCGCCCTCTTCCAGGCATCCCGGCTTGAGCTGCCACTTGACGCGCTCGCAAGGTTTCCCGTTGTCTTCCGGCAGACCACACCCTACACCGAGAGGCCGCCATGCGCTACGTGAAGATAGCCTGCCTGGGTTTCCTGTTCCTGCTCGCCGTATCCTGGCGCCTGAAGTCCGGACTGCCCGACCCCGCGTCCATCGACAGCCGCCTGCTCACGGACCCCGTGCAGACCCCCCTGGAGATGGAGCCCTTCTCAGTGCAGGGCGAGGACGTCACCTACACCATCATTCCGCTTTACAGCTACGAGCTCCACGGCCTCGTGGTCTCCTGCCACGATACGGACGGCGTCTTCGACTACTACCACAAGGCCTGGGGGGACACGCTCAATGTGAAGGACCTCTGCGTGCTCTGGGGCTCCAACGTGCAGTCGGGCATCTACACCCGGCTCACCTTTTCCAGCGGATCGTATACCTGCTACATTTCCTCCTCGGACAGATCGACCTGGAACGCCCTGGACCAGGCGCGGCTCTCCAACAACCACTTGCTCACGGACAACCCGAAAATAGCCTCGACCCTGCGCGAAACGGACGTGGGCGACCAGGTGCGCATCGCGGGCTATCTCGCCCAGTACACCCACGACCAGGGCTTCGAACGCGGCACCAGCACCACCCGGTCCGACACGGGCGACGGCGCCTGCGAAACCATTTTCATCACGGACTACGAGGTGCTTTCCCGGTATGGCGGCGCATGGCGCACCGTCCACGACATCTCCATGGCAGGTTTTGTCGGAACGGTCTTGTTGCTGGCAGGAGGGTTCGTGTACCGGCTGTTCGCCCCCGAAACCCCGGACGACGTGGACCGGTTCGTGGAGAAAGCCACGCACCGCGCTGGGCACGGCGACATGGCCGGAGCGTTGCGGATGCTCGACAAAGCCGTGGAGCGGAATCCGCACCGCCCTGACATCTTCATCGCCCGCGCGGTCGTGCACGACGCGCTCGGCGACCAGGACGCGGCGGACAACGACCGCAGGAAGGCTTCCAGCCTTGGCGGCGGCCATCCCGTCACAGCCCCGCGAGCCCACGGTGCCGCCGAGTCGGCTCCAGGGCAGGAGCCCGGCTACCGGCCGCCCTGGCTGGACGACAACGAAATCTGAAGCGACGTTCGCGTTTTTCCGATCCCCATTGTTGCCGAGGCCTTCAGGCGTAGACGCTTTGTTCGACATTCCCGCCGCGCCCTTCCGTGTCGCAGCGTTCAGCCTCGGCCCGTTGCGCGGCAAGCCACGCCTCGATATCCCGCGGCATGACCCGCCAGACGCCGTCCAACTTGAATGCGGGGAAATCCCGTTCGCGTATCCATTTGTATACGGTCTTTTTGGAGCACCCCATTTCCTGGGCCATGTTTTCCAATCCGGCGATCACGATCTTGCTCATGACGACTCCTTGAACGCATTGCGATATTCACCAGGCCGTTGACGCGGCTTCATTATTTTTGTATCGAAAAAGAGAAATCATTGTCAATAAGTCTCGATTAAGAAACACGACTGTCCTGCCCAACTATCGAGGATCACATGGAAATGTACAGCAAGATTATAGACTGGCTCAATCGCGAGGCCGAGGCAGCCGGCAGCACCGCCAAGCTC